>JAKQYG010000456.1 GCA_023356515.1 Trichodesmium sp. MAG_R04
AATTTTCCCAAGCTGACTCAAAGCCAAATTTACAACTAGGTAAATTATCGGGAATAGAAAAAATAGTTTCTGTCGTAATTTTTTTTGGCAACCGGTGACAAAAATCTAAAGCTTCCGACAAAGTTTCTGAACCAAACCAACTTAAAGGTGCAATTTCACCTAAACCTATTTCTCCAGTTTTACGGGTTAGTTGTAAAATTATTCCTTCTCTAATATGCCAAATACCATGACTGGTTTTTAAAGGTTGTCTGAAATTCCGTTTATAGGGAAAAATTTTTAGTTGATAGTGCATAATTTTTGGGAAAGATGTTTATTTTTAACACTTAACTTCCTTGCATCTTTACTGGTAACCATTCAGCTTTTCCTGGGTCATAACAAAGTCAAGATTTTTATGTCAGTAACGATCCTAATGCTTTAGGCAACTAGCTTTATGTATACTATGAAATTTAAATTTTTTTGAGTTATATCAAATTTAAAAAATATTAGAGCAAAAGAAGGAGTTGGGAGTTAGGAAAAATCTTGATATTTGATTTTTCTATATTGCTAGACCAATGTTTTTATTCCCTTTACCAAGAAATTTATCATAGTTTCCATCAATTCACTAGGATTTTCCCAGTGAATATTATGACCAGATTCAGAAATTACTTTCAACTTAGCAACCGGGCATAATTCTGCTATTTCTGTATTAATAGCTTTAAATTTATAATCATATTCTCCCGCCATTAACAATGTAGGAATATGATGATTTGATAATTTACTCCAAAGTGAAGGTTGATTACCTATTCCCAAATTTCGGAGAGATTTTACTAACTCCAATGGATTATTTTCTAACCGTATTTCTATGAGCTTTTCAAAATTATTATGCTGCCTCAAAGATTCAAATAATGCTCGATTATACCAATTAAATAAAAACTCTTGAAAATTGCTATTTTCTAACTTATTAGCTAATTTAAAATCTGACTGAAAACGAAGTGAGCGCTCTACTTTACTCTTTAATCCTGGAGATGCTGATTCTAATATTATTTTTTCAAATCGAGTAGGAAAATTTATCCCCAGATATAATGCCAATCTTCCTCCCATTGAATAGCCAAATAAATAACATTTTTTAATCTTTAAATTATCTAATAAACCAATCAATGCTGTGGCAGTATTGTGCATATTATAATATTTTTCACTCTCAGAAACTCTAGTTTTTCCATGTCCTGGTAAGTCAACTATTAGGCAGCAAAATTTCTTAGATAACTCAGGAATAATTTCTATAAAATCATTACTACTACCCATAAATCCATGTAACATTAGAATAATTGTTTTATTACTTTTCTGAGATAAATAGTAATTAAATTTATAATTTTTCCCATTAACCATTAATCAATAATTATAAACAAAGTAATTGAATATTTATTTATAGCCTTTTTTTTGAAAAAATGTTACCAATAATCCTGGTAATAAATAAGGAACAGAAACAATATTTAATTTTATTAAATAAAGTCAAAAACTTTCGACAAAAACAAGCAGTTATAATCAAGTTTATTAATTTGTAGCCAAAATTTATCTCTTTTGGTGTTACTGACAACTAATTCCTCCATTATAACAAAGAAATAAAGTCTTCAGAATCCGGAAGTTAATGATAACTGAAATGGCTTAACTAAAAAAATTATGGTGGCATATTTGCCACCATAATTTATAATTATTTATTCATCTTTAAAAAACTTGAGGGCAGCAGAATTCAAACAATAACGCAACCCTGTTGGAGGGGGACCATCTTCAAAAACATGACCAAGATGAGCATCACAATGATCGCAAAGAATTTCTGTTCTGCGCATAAATAAACTCCAGTCAGATTCTTCTTTGATACTTTCTTGATTAATAGGTTTCCAATAACTAGGCCAACCTGTGCCAGAATCATATTTTGCTTCAGAGCTAAATAGGTCAACACCACAACAAACACATTTATATATTCCTTTTTCTTTATTGTTGTGATATTCCCCTGTGAATGGTCTTTCAGTTCCCTTTTTTCTAGTTACATTAAACTGTTCTGGGGTAAGTTGTTCTTTCCACTCTTTTTCACTTTTTTGAATTTTATTAACCATGGCTTTAATGTTTATTTTGACAAATTATTTTCCAGTACAACACTAATTTTTAAGTGCTATTAAATTTTATACTTTACAAATCATAACATATTATTTATGGAAAAGCCAAGGTTGAGGAGATTTATCAATAAAAGTTTATTTACTTTTATAAGACTTCAAAACCCTAAAAATAACAGTTTTTACTAAAACTGATGACTAAATACCTACATCAAATTCTAAGTATACAAAGTACAGATATTAAAAATTAAATCTTACCATTGTAGACATATTGTTGATAGTAAGTGTAACTCAGCAAGTGGAATATATTGTATAAATCTCCAGGTCCGAGAGGATGTCAAAGAACAAATCCTAAGCCAAATAATAATCCACTAAAAAAATGTAGATAAACTGCAATAAATTTACAGTTACTAATTTTTTCCGGCTGGTCATGATTATTACTAACATGATGACATAAATGAATAGCAAAAGGTAAACCAGCAAAACTTAATAAAGTCCACACTGGGAAAAATCCTAAACCTACAGAAATAGAAATTAGTACAAAAACAATTCCGCAAGACCAATTTAATACTTGAGAACCTGCTTTAGTTCCCATTCTCACAATAGGCGATCGCTTTCCTGCGGCTAAATCATCTTCTACCTGATGAAAGTGGGAGCAAAAGAGAATAATAGTAGTAGTAATTCCAATAATTATTGAAGCAGTTAAACTGGTAATTGACCAAGCCTTAGTTTGACTATAGTAAGCAGCAGAAATTGCCAAGGGACCAAAAGCAAAAAAGCAAATAATTTCTCCTAAACCTTGATAACCTAATCTAAAAGGAGGACCTTGATAAATATATCCCAAAAAACAACACAGTAGTATTAATACAATTACAGTTAAATCTTGCAGCCACCAGCTAATTATTGAAATTCCCAAAATTCCCAAAAATAAACATAAGTTACCTAGCCAAAACATCAAATCTTTATTCCCGGTTAAATTCACCAAAGAATGGTGCTTATTTTTATCAATACCTGTTTCCGAATCAAATACATCATTACTAATATTCTCCCAAGCTAAAATCAAAAGTGCTGATGCAATAAACGTTAAAAAAATATACAAATTAATTGCATTTTTTTCCCATATAGCTATTGCTGTTCCTACCCATATCGGCATAATTGCTACACTATACATAGGTGGTTTAATGGCAGCTAACCATAATTTTTTATCATACTTATTTACTACTTTAGCTGTCATATTGATTTGATAATTAATGTAAGGATTCAGGTGAGAGCGATCGCTTCGGTGGTCAAAGTCTGCATACTTGCTGAAAATATTATAGGGTTGACAAAAAGAGCAAACTATAGTAGAGAAAGAATATGAGTGATTCAGTG
>JAKQYG010000457.1 GCA_023356515.1 Trichodesmium sp. MAG_R04
TGGTTTAAGAAGCATTTTTGCTAAAGCTAAACGTGCTTTTTCTCCACCACTCAAAGCAGCTACTTTTTTAAATACCGTATCACCACTAAACAAGAAATTACCAAGTAAAGTTCTTACTTCTTCATTTTTCCAATCTGGCACTTCATCATGAATAATTTCTATCACAGTTTTTGTTAAGTCTAAAGCTTCTGCTTGGTTTTGTTCAAAATAACTAGCTATAACATTATGTTTACCTAATTTTACTGTACCTTCTGTGGGTTGTTCTAATCCCATAATCATCCGTAATAAAGTAGATTTCCCGCAACCATTCGGCCCTAAAAAAGCGATTCTATCTCCCCTTTCTATTTCTAATTTTGCTCCTAAAAATAGAATTTGATCATCATAAGTATGAACTAAATCTTTAATAATTGCTACTTCTCTACCACTACGAGGTGCTGGTGGAAAATGGAAAGTTAAAGTTTTTAATCCCACTGTAGGAGCTTCTATAACTTCTATTTTTTCTAATTGTTTTTCTCTGCTTTTTGCTTGGGTACTACGAGTAGCACTAGCACGAAATCGTTCTACAAAAGTTTGTTGCTTTTCTATTTCTTTTTGCTGTCGTTCGTAAGTGCTAAGTTGTGCAGCTTGATTTTCTAATTTTTGCTCTAAATAAGCTGAATAGTTACCTAAATAAGTAGTAGAAACTCCTCTTTCTGTTTCCACAATTTGAGTACAAAGGCGGTCAATAAATTCTCGGTCATGGGAAACAACAACCATAGGAGTTGCTAATTTTTTTAAATAATTTTCTAGCCACTCAATTGTTTCTAAATCTAGATGGTTAGTTGGTTCATCTAAGAGTAATATATCTGGCTTTTGCAAAAGAATTTTTCCTAAACTCATCCGCATTTGCCAACCACCACTAAAAGCACTAACTAAGCGATCGCCATCCTCAGATACAAAGCCCATTTCTGGCAATATTTTTTCAATTTCTGCGTCTAATCCATAACCATTTAAAGCTTCAAATTGTCGTTGTAAACGGTCTAATTTATGAATAAGTTCATCTAATTTTTCTGCAGTGGTAGTTTCCATTTCCTGCTGTACTTGTAGAAGAGATTCATGAATTTTATTAGCATCCGTAAATACTGTCCAAAACTCTTCTCTGACTGTACGATGAGGATTTACTTCAAATTCTTGAGTTAGATAAGCCATGTGTAAATTTGCAGGACGAATAACTTCTCCAGAAGTAGGTTCTATTTCCCCAGTAATAATTTTTAATTGAGTTGATTTTCCAGCTCCATTCACACCCACTAAGCCAATGCGATCGCCGGGTTTAACTTCCCAGTTAACATCTTTCAGAACAACACCTGTAGGATATATTTTACTTATATTTTCTAACCTTAGCATTTATAATTTATCTCCTAGGTAGGTTAACAGCAAGTTGAGTTTTTTAAAATTTTAGTTATTTTATATTTTATACTTAGAAACTATTTCTCAAAATAAATATTAAGAGATATGTGGAGCAACTAAATATTCAAGTAGGAATAAGCCTACAAGTGCACTGTATCAATATTATACTCCTAAAGTTATAGAAGTTATAGTGAAAAAAATGATAAATTATTGTGTTGTCCCTCCTATTTTCTACTTATAAACCTTTCCTAGTTTTATATAATTCTATAGATTCTTGAAGCACATCCTTTAGTTCTTGAGGAGAAAAAGGTTTAGTTAAACATTTAAAAATATCAGCCTCTTGTATCTCATCAACTTCAGAATTTATTTGTTCTTCCCCATAACCAGTTAACAAAATTCGAATAGTATCAGGAAAGCTATCTTTTGTTTTTCTAAGAAATTGAATTCCCATCATATCTGGCATATTGTGGTCAGAAATAATAGCAGCCATTTCCCCCTCCTTTTCCAGAATTTTCATAGCTATACAAGCATTTTCTGCTCTAAAAACCTTAAATTGACGTCGAAAAGTCCGATACAATAAATCTAAGTTATTAGGCTCATCATCAACTACCATTAATTTAAGTTTTTCCGACATTGTTCAATTTTCATAAATT
Source organism: Trichodesmium sp. MAG_R04 (assembly GCA_023356515.1). GTDB lineage: Bacteria > Cyanobacteriota > Cyanobacteriia > Cyanobacteriales > Microcoleaceae > Trichodesmium. The sequence goes on from JAKQYG010000457.1 coordinate 2,040, forward strand.
TATATCAATGAGAATTATAGAGGAGATAGTTTGAGAAATTGTCCCTTGATTTTTCTGTCTGAATTTTCCCAAAATGCTAACTTTTTAACCTTGAGTAACCGAAAACCTAGCATTATATCTATCAATTCTTTGATTTTTAGTCAGCAAGCTATAAATAAAACTGTAGCTTTAGTTAAGCAAAAGAGAAATTGGTATTTTTGGAGATGCATAATTGCTTAGGGTTAATTAGAGGCTCCTAGGTGGCCTATTTAGCTTTATTTCTTACCTACAATTGGAAGCTTTTTAAAGCTAATTTATTCTTGGAGCTTGTCAAAATGTTCTCGACCTGAAACATTATTCATGGCCTCTAAAGCCGCTCGAGAACCTGCCAAAATATCCCGTTCTTCTCCTCCCAAATAAAGCCTTCCAAAACTACCCACTGCATTAATTTGTAAGATATTAATTAAAGCCGCTTTTTCTGCTTCATTAGCTGCTAAAGCAGCATAGGCAGCAGGTTGGACTTCCAAAACATAGAGAGTTTGGCCACCCAAAATCATTTGGCCACGACGATTACGATTAATTAACTGTGCTTGGTGAGAGTCAATATTGCGGATCACCTGACTAGAGACAATACGGGGTTTCAGGCGATCGCGTTCCTGGACTTCTAAAGATTGCAAAATTGCTTTACCAGCAGCTTTCGTATCCCCCTGACGACTGGAATGAATTTCTAGCAAACCGTAAAGTCGCTCCACAAATTGTACCCCAGGCCGAACAGAATTAGATTTGAGGGCTACATCTGTAATACGATTAATTTCAATACCTGGAGAAATTTCTATCCATAGGGAGGTATCACCTGGTAATGGTAAAAAGCCAAGAGCGACTGTCCCAATATATGCGGCATGCTGAGGTTGCAAGTTGTCTATAAATACATAACTGCGCAGTTCTATACCCAAGGTTTAAATCTCCATATACTGGGATAAAATTATATTTATAATTGTTTTGATTATATGTCAAGGATTTCTCTCAAGTCAAAATATCAAAATCATAATTATATTTAAAGATATTGAACAAGGATTATATAGACGGTTAAGATATTTTCTAGAAAAACATAAACAAAGTAGTAGAAAAGTAGACTTTTTAACAGGTTGGACAACAAAAGCTTTGTTTGGAGAGGGAGCTTTTAAAACTATTTTTAGTGGTTTAAAAAGTAAACCAATGTTAATTATAAATGCAATAGTTGCAATAGTTGAAAGAACTTACTATCAGATACATCAAGCCCGGCAATTCCTGGCAAAACCAGAAAATACCGTTCATAGCAATGTGACGGCAGAACCATCGACATTGGCGGTATCTCGCAATGCTTTAAAGAATATCCCTAAAGCGCCGTTCCAATCTCTCGGCATTGAGTGACCGCAACA
>JAKQYG010000458.1 GCA_023356515.1 Trichodesmium sp. MAG_R04
CGTTCTAAACCAAGAGTACCTTCTTGAATCAAATCTAAGAACTCCATATTTCGCTTTTGGTACTTTTTAGCGATCGCTACTACTAAGCGAAGATTAGCTTCAATCATTTTTTGCTTGGCATATTGACCTTGCTTAATTGCTTGCTTAAGTGCTTCTTCACTTAGCAGTACATATTCTGCCCATTCTAGTCTTGTTGCTACTTTATTGAGTTTTTCCTCTAATTTTGCTTTAAATTCCAGCAGTTGCATCATTTGCTGCACTTGCTTACCATAAACAATCTCTTCTTCATGATTTAGAAGTGGTATACGACCAATCTCATGTAAGTAGGTACGAACTGTATCCATTGAGGAGTAATTACTAGAACTAAATTTAGTTTTAGTTGTCTTTTGAGTTGTATTTTCTTGATTTTGATTTAGTTTTGACATTTTTGTAATAAATTCCTTTTATGAATATTGCAGTAGTTATAATTTCCCTTTTAGTGTGGAAATACATAGATATACAACTACAATTAGATTAGATAAGGATAAGCAATATCCCGCATAGAGGTAGGTTTTTGCAAATCATGGGACAATAGGATCAAATCAGGAATTTTTAACTAGTATTTTCTGATTTAATTGAATTTAAAATCTATACTTACTAACTTGTTTAAGTTTAGTTGGATTATAAGATTATTTGAATATTGATATAATTTATATTTATAAGTATTATAGCTTAGTGTCCATGTACAGTAAACTCATTATGAGTCTAACTTTTTCCCTGCAATACAAACTTAGACCAAATGCCTTGATAAAACATTCAATCTGTAGGTATAACGTTTTGATTTTTCCTTGAAAATACTAGGAACTAAAATTAACTTCCAATTACCCTTTAGAATTTCCGCAAAAATTGAATAAAATTATTTGTTAAGTATATACTCTATTCCATAATGACTTAAGATACGCTTAGAAATTACTGTAACTTATATCAAAAGTTAATAAGTAATAATCAAAATTTATTTTTCATAGTATCTCTTAAAAAAGACTATTCAAAACATGGCATCTAGACAGATTTATAACTATTATATCATAATGTATTACCGTGTAGCATAAAAAACTGATTTTTGCATCAATCAAATTAAATTAATTTTCTTGTCTCTTCTTCAATCTGCATATAGGCCATTTCAGATTATGGTGAGTTTTGAAAGTGAGCATTTATCTACATCAACCTCAGGAACTGAAACAGCCAATTTAGTCCATTAGCTTTTTTTGTATAATTCTTGTTATGTGAAGGTTTGATAATCTTTTCTCACCCAACATTTAAGGTATGTCAGTCTACTAGTAGTCTGCCAAAATTAATTTGATGGGTAATCTCTTAAATTTTCCCTTTTGTCTACTTTTCCTTCTTGCCTTATTGATCTGGTTGTAACCTATTATTTAAAAATTAGTAAACAACCATTATAGCAATTCTTAATCATTATGTAAAATGATATGGTTTCTGAAAAATAGCTCCAACTCTATTTCAGGAAACCATAAGTAATCCCCGCACCTTTGGTTCTGGGAGGATATCAACTGATTATTAAGAAAAAGTTTTCTTCATGTAAAACTATGATATTAATTACTCTACTCCCATCATTGGTTCTCCTACAAGATTTCCAAATAGCACCTTCTGCAAACTAACAGGGCCATTATCAACACTCACACTTAAGGTAAAACTTCCAATTAAAGGTAGCTCAGGTGTATAAGTTGCACGCAACAAATAGTTAAATTCTGGTAATAGAGTTAACTCAGAAGAAATTCCTAAAATATCTGGTTCTACTCCTGGCCCAATTCTTGCATCAATATTATTACCACCATTATCATTAGCTGCAATTGGTATCTGCCGACGTTGAGGTTCTAATGGAGGATCTTTAGGAATTTGATATACTTCTAATAGGGGGTCAAGACCATTATTGTTGCTAATAAGATCGATTGTTATTGGAGTATTTGGTGTAGCATTTAACAAATAATCTTCTTTAAAAACGAAAGCTGTATTTTCACGATTTCTTACCACTTCATCAGTTCCATCTATAAGACTATCAATACTGACACTTGCTGGTTTGGAAGCAGGAGGTATTGGGGACTGTGGAAATGTTGGGGAAATAACATCAAGATTGGTAGTATTAGGAAATAAGGCTAAATTATAATCAGAGAAAGAGCCATCGCTGACAATCTCAGACTGAAAAACAGTAATATTATAATCACCAGGGATAGATAAAGGTACTGTAAAGGCATCATTTAATAGATTCGAATTGTCACCACGGGCAATTAAGTTTCTATTGCTATCTAATACTGCTATTTCGATATTAATATTACTCTTTTCTAAAGCAACCCCTACAATTAATGGCTCTTCGGCTATCACACGATAGTTGTCTATAGGATCTAAATTATTGATTATTGCCGACTGACTTATAGGTATTTCTGGAGCCAGGGTCCCTAAAAAGGTTGGTGTATTTGGGTTATCATTGCTATTATTGGTAGTATTAACATTAACATCAGCAGGAAATAGGGCCAACTCATAGTTACTAGTAATACCAGGAGAATTTTGAAAAACATTGATAAAATATTGACCAGCAGTAGGGAAAAATGCTTGAAATGCTTCATTGGATGTCCCTAAATTATTCCCACTGGCAATTAAGTTACCATTGTTATCTAATACTGCTACATTCAAATTGTCAGTAAGACCTTGTAGTGCAATTCCTGAAGTTAAAGGTGTATTAACTGTAAGGCTATATAAGTCATGAGGTTCAAAATCATTAATTATTCCTAAAAGAGTTATAGGTGTTTGAGGAGATAGAATACCTATAGGAGTTGCTGTATTATCGTTAGTATTACCAAGAAAAAGCATTTGTTAATATTTTTTTTGAATTATGTTGATGATGGATAAAGTTTTTAGGGACTTGTAAAATATTTTCAACTTATAGACACTAGTATACTATGGAATGCATAATACCAATTATATATCATGTCCATTAGACATCTCCAAAATAAAAACTAAGGTATAGTTGTCATGAAAAATTTGTAAAAACTATATATTCATGACTCAGATATTAGAATATATTAATAACCACCCAAAAGAAATAAAAAGAGTTATTGGGATTACCGATGAGCAATTTAAAAAATTAGTAGGAAATGCTCAAAAACTTGAATAAAAAAAACACAGGCGATCGCTAGTCAAGAAAAAAGACTAATTAAGGCAGGAGGAGGAAGAAAAAAAGCTTAAAACTCGAGATCGCTAGTCAAGAAAAAAGACTAATTAAGGCAGGAGGAGGAAGAAAAAAAGCTTAAAACTCGAGGAGGAAATCATCTTAACTTTATACTATTTACGCCATTTGCCCACATTCCAAATACTAGGAATATACTTTGGTGTCAGCTCATCAACAGCAAATAATATTTTTCATTATTGGATAGATATATTAC
>JAKQYG010000459.1 GCA_023356515.1 Trichodesmium sp. MAG_R04
TTTTTGTCTTCAACTTTTTGAGCATTTTCTATTAATTTTATTAGTTGTTTATCTGTAATACCAATAATCCTTTTTGTTTCTTTTGGATGATTATAAATATATTCTAATACATTATTCATTCGGGGACAGCATATATATAATTGGGCACTACAATTTTACCTTAATTTCTATTTTGGAGAGGTCTAATATGACAGTACTCTATATATATCGTACCTGCGTAAGTCCTGAGTATAATAAAGTTTCAAAAACACTGAAGTTTCTGTCAAACTAAAACTAATGAAAATTAAATTTTAGTCTATGAAATTATCCAAACTATGCAAAACCCAAAATATTCCAGTTGCATAGCTTTCAGTAGACTAAAGTAAAGATTACACTAAGAGGGAAAACTAGGATAAAATCCCCTTTATTTGAGGCAACAATATTTGGAAAGCTTGACCACGATGGGAGAGCGATCGCTTACTTTCAGGAGACATTTGAGCAAAAGTCTTTTCTTGAGAAGGAACATAAAAAATAGGGTCGTAACCAAACCCACCATTTCCACGGGGAGAATATAAAATTTCTCCATAGCAAATTCCCTCTGCTTTTAAAGCTATTGTACCGTCAGGTCTAGCAATGGCTAGAGCGCAGACAAATTGTGCTTGACGATTAGGGTTATCTTCCAATTCTCTCAAGACTCGGTCTATTTGTTCAGCAACAGTAGGAGCGTAACGAGCACAATAAATTCCCGGTCTGCCATCCAAAGCATCTACAGTTAATCCTGAATCATCGCCGATAGCCCATTGTTTGGTTGCTTTTGCCACTTCACTTGCTTTGAGGCAAGCATTAGCGAGAAAAGTTTTTCCAGTTTCCTCAACTTCTAAATCTTTGGGTTTTAGTTCTAGTTGGAGATTCAGACTTGCCATATATTCCTGTATTTCAGCAGCTTTCCCTGGATTACCAGTAGCCACAACAAGCAATCTAGAAGTTGTTTCTAGGGAAGTAAAGGTTGTCATTTTTAGTTATTAATTATTAATTACAGCACTTTCCGTTGTTATTAGGTACACCCACGGGGGCCAGATGCCCGCACTAGGTTACTTTCAGCATTCACCCTGTAGATCATTTGCCTAAAATCTGATGTAAATCCTACACTCCACACTTGAATTTGTAAAATGAAAATCAGTATAAAAACCATAGCTTGCTACTGAACCATTTACTCTTATTGGGGAGTATAATTTACCTCTTACTTCTTACTTTTGACTTACAGCGCTTTCCATTGTTATAAGGTAAACTCACACAGATTAAGATGCTGAAACTGCATTATTTGCCCGAAATCTTCTGCTGCATATTTTTTGTAATACATTTTGTAGAATGTCATGTAGTTTGAATGAAGCCAGAGCCTTAAAATACTAAATCGGAATAATACAATACAAGTATTAGCTTGCAAGGCTCTTAAACTCACCTATATTTGACCCAAGTCTGCCAACCATTCTTGTTCCTTTTCAACTGATAATTTCAACTTTTCAAAGCTTTTTCAACTACTCCGCTATCAACACTTTCGAAAAATACCTAAGTACTATATGATTCAATATTGTTCAGATAAGACAAAAACTCCTATGGTATGGAACCATTAGATATGCTTTTCAGACTACAGAACTGTAAAAAAAAATCCTTAACTGAACTGTATTGCCATATAATTTCCTTTTTTTCGCTCAAAATTATCTTCCAACAAACTTAATTCATCTTGCAAAACTTCCTTATATACTGTTGGTAAATGCTTAGTCATAGAGTTAGTTTCAATTCCATATCCTAAACTTGTCCATGTACCTGATAATAATCTTAAAACTTGATTTAATTTTCCTTTTCTTAACAACGCAGGAATATCTGCATCCCAATACTTGTGATCGCTTAACCAACCATATACAACAGCGTCCTGATATTTTGGCTTAAAATTATAACTTTCTGAAAGCATAAACCAATCACGTTGAGGATGATAACGTTTTGCCATAAAATACCAAGTATTACTTAACATTTGATATCGTCCTGCTGCCGTGCTACAGCTACCCTTATTTGGACCAGAAACAATTGTGATACACCAGTCTGGATGTTTCCTGAGGTCAGATACTTTTTTGCCTGTATAAACAACATGATAAGGCTGAGAATAATTAGACTCGCTAGCTGAGATAGTTCGCATTAACGCCCGAATATAAGGATCGCCACCTTTCATTGCCAATCGAGGCCATTTCTCAACCTCATCATAATCATATTGATTAGGGGTATCTAATTCGGTTAATTGCTGTTTATTTAGATTAAGTTTTCCCTTGAAAATATGGAAAAAAGATATAAAAGAGACTGTAAGTATAGATAAAAAAATTAGCCGCTTAAAGACTTGAGAAGGCTTTCGTTTCTTTCTGATAAGTTTTGGTATAATAGGGTGCATCTAAATTTTCAAGAGTAATTTTCTCAATATTGTTATGAGAGATTTCTACATACTAGAGCAAATTAAATCTATTATTCTAAAGATATAATAACACAAAATTATTGATTTATGGCTTATGACTTAAATCAATTTGTCAATTTTCGGGGCATTGAACCCCTCAATTGCCTCAATTGACCCGCCTATCCCATATAACACTCACTTATGGGAGAGTGTGGGGCTTCTCGGCAGAAGAGCTAAAATTGCTATATATTGTAGTAAATCAATATTCAAACTACTCTCAACAGACAGAAGTAAATAACTCTACCAAAGATTTTTCTGGTGCTTCTGCCTGAGTGACAATTTCTACAATTTTATTGCAAGCTGCTGGTTGAAATATTGCCTCCACAGAAACTTGTGCTACTTTAGTACGAGAAATACTACCATCAAATAAGCAGTCAGCAGGTTCCATAACAAGATAAAATTGATTATCATTATTTCTGAGACCCCCAGGACGAACAATAGTATAGTTAAGACCACTTTTCTTAATATATTGTTCGGCTTGTTTCTTCCAGAATAAAACTAACCAGAACAAATTTAGGGGGTGAAAAAAACGAGACACGCAAAGGGAGGAAACTAAAACAAAATGTTTAATACCCTTCTGTTTTGCAACATCTACTAAATTTTTAGTTCCTAAATAATCAACTTTATATGGGCCAGCAAAGTCAAAGTTAGGTCTAGCACCTGTAGCACATAGCACAATTGTACTATCCCCAATAGCAGCGTAAAGGCTACTAGGATGTAAGATATCCCCCATTACTAACTCTGCTTCTGGAGGCAAAATTTCTCTCGCTGTTTCTAAATTACGAACTAAAGCTTTAACAGGAATATTTCGTCTTACTAACTCTTGTACAATCCGACGACCTGTTTGGCCAGTTGCTCCAGGAATAAATGCTTTCATATTTCAATGCATATTAAGGTTCAAGTTATAAATACTAAGGTTAGTTAGGGTACTTTAAGATTTTTTACGCTAATAAT
>JAKQYG010000046.1 GCA_023356515.1 Trichodesmium sp. MAG_R04
TGTGGCCAATCTTCCAAGAAACCTTTTTCATCCATTGCCAAATCAGAAACTCCTTGAAAGTAAGCATCAATAGTTTGTTGTTGAGTAATGCGGTTTTGTTGAATTGTCAAATCTTTAGAAATAACGTATTGTCGCCAAGCTACATATACAGCAATTATTGCAATTAAAACTTGGCCCAAAGCTCCGATGAGTTCGCCGACCGCCCCAATAGCATCCCAGTTAATATGGATATTCCGAGTACCAGGTTCTTGGTTTGCCCCACTTAACATTAGTAAACCCACAATAGCTCCCAGGAGACCAAAGGAGGCAATGATTAGGTTACGCCAAATTGGAGGAATCAAAGTTTTCCAGACTTTACCCCAACTCGGCCAAATCATCCGGACTGAAGCTACAATTGCTACAATGGCGCTGGTATAACCAAGCAGAACATTATCTATAGCTAACCCTAGAATCATCAATGCGATCGCCATTAGGGTTACTATGGATACTACTTGACTTTTTGGCCCTTCATATTTTTTATTATTTACGAATAAAGCATTAGGGGTGGCAGGGGTGGGAAGCATTTGTTCTATTTCATTATCTATAAAGTTTAACTGCTCTATTGATTTTTTTAAAGAGGTAATTGCTTCCTGGGTACCATTGGAACTTTCTAATATAGGGTTAGAATTGGGATTATTAGTTGGAGAGAAGTTAGAATTATTATTCATAGCATCTATGATTTTTGCTGTTTTAAAATATATATAATAGAAGGATAGGACTTTAAATCCTAATTATCAGTGAACATTTTTGTAAATTAAGATTGTATGGATTCGGAAATTATAGTTAATAAAGAAAAATTAGAAAACTCACCTTTAGAAATACATTATTTAGGCGATCGCTCTTTACGCCAGTCAGCCAAGCGAGTCCCCAAGGTAGATAATGATATTAGACGACTGGTGCGAGAAATGCTCGAAACGATGTATACTGCTGATGGTATTGGTTTAGCGGCACCTCAGGTTGCTGTTCAAAAGCAAGTTATTGTCATAGACTGTGAGCCTGATAATTCTGCTACTCCTCCTCTAGTTTTGATAAATCCTACAATTAAAAAGTACAGTAATGATATTTGTCTGTTCCAAGAAGGATGTCTAAGTATTCCTGGGGTTTATTTGGATGTTAAACGTCCCTCAATGATTGAACTTGTCTATAAAGACGAAAATGGTCGGCCTAAAACTCTTCAGGCTCAAGAATTATTATCTAGGGCCATCCAACATGAAATGGATCATCTTCAGGGTCTCCTCTTTGTGGACCGAGTAGAAAATAAATTGGCACTGAATGAAGAGTTGGCCAAACACAAGTTTTCTCCTAAAGCAGTTAGACCTATTACTTAAGTCTCTCAATATTGGCTGAAGTTGCTATTAAGCCTCACATCATAATCTGGAATTTGGTGTGAGATGAGTCGTGGTTGATTAATTAAGTAGCTTTGATGCCTATTTATTAGTTATCAGTTTTAGTAACTTAGCATAAAGCTAGATTCTTGAAATACTAAATCGAATATTTTTTTTCATTGCCTTGAAAGTGGAGGGTTGATATCTTGTCTTTTAGTCAAAGAAACCCTTTAATTTTTATTTCTCACAAAAAACAAAAAAGTCAATAAATTTGGATAAAAAATATGGTAGGAACTCCTAAATCAACCTTGTTTTTGGGTGGGTCTTGTGTAGCAGCGATCGCAGCAGTTGGCTCCATCTTTGAGTTATCTTCTGGAGAACCAGAGCTAGGTGGTATAGTAACAGGGATAATTCTGAGTCTAAGCATACCAATAGCGACTTTATTTTTTTATTTAGCAGTTCAAGATGCTAAAGCTAATCAATAAAAATTCAACAATTAAAAATTAACAATTTGGCAATAATAAGCGCGGTCTAAATGCAAATATAAAGAGCTAAAAATGCTCTTGGCTTAAGGGACGAAACCTAACGATAATAGACTTTTGTTGGGTTTCACTTTGTTCTACCAAACCCACATTTTTAGGTCTGTCAGTCTACTATAGTCCTGAAAACTGTAAAAAACTTATTATCATAACTCATGCCAAGAAATTTTGTCTAGCTATCAACAATTAGATTATTAATTATCCATCCACATTTATCAGTTAACTTATCCCTGTCAATAGTCAGGTTTTCCAGAAGTAGATAAATAGAATTTTTACCCCCAAGAGAAAAAATAAAATCAGAAGCAACTCCGGGAAAATAATTGTTGGTGTTTGTATCTAGTAAATTTCCTTGGTCATCCAACATAGAAAACTTAAGAGATAAACCACTACATTCTTGATTAATAAAATCTAACTTACCAGTAATTTTTGCAGAAGAAGATAATTGCCCTAAATAGAGAAAATATCTAGATGTTTGTTTAGTAACATCTGAAGGGTCTGTCATTAAATTATAACTACTATCTGAAACTTGAGTAACTGCCGAATAATTATAAGTAATATAAGGAGATTGATTTAAACTTATCCAGTCTAACTGTCTACCTGGATGTTGGGGAACTTTTTTTTGCATTGCTGATAAAGTTTGTAGAGCAGTTGCTATAGAAGTAGGACGAATTCTTTGATAAAAACTAACAATTACACCTCCATCTAAAGCAAATTCTTCTGGCAATTTTTGGAAATCTTGACTAATGGGTAAATTTTGAGTAAAGGCATCATAGACAAACTTTACTAAATCTTGTTGCCCTGGTTTTAATACTTGTTCATCAGTTAATAATACTTTCTGAAATGGATGAGCAATAACTACATATTGTGCCTCTAATAATTCCGGCAATGGGTAAGTATCACGAGTGTCAATATGTGGTTTACTTATTGCCCTTAAATTTGACCAATTTTCTGGGTTAATTATCCGGTTAGCATTTCTAATAATATTGGCATTAAACTCATTGGAAGAAGCAGCTATATATACTAATTCTTGATTCGGTGCTAATTTATCAAGATAATTAGTTAAACGCAAAACTTCATTGTAGTCGGAACGAATTAATGGAGAAAAGTTACTGGCAAATAATGGGCGTAGGTTGTTATTAAATTTGCCAAGAGGAGTTAAACCAAAGATGAGATTAATAGTTAAATATATTCCGGCAATGCTAAAAATTATTAATCTAGTTTGGCGTCGAAAAGTATGAATAGTTATCCAAGTAAATGAGGATATTCCTAAAATTACTATCGGTGTCAAATGTAGAGAGTAATGAATATTGCCATAGCGCAGCAAAATCAACCATTCAGCCATAGAAAATACTCCGAATAATAATAGAAAAATAGTAGTAGATGGAATTAAAAATTTTCTCATAACTCCTACAAAAAATCCTATGGCAACTAATAGTAAAGTTACTAAGCCATAGAAACAGCAATAACGCCAGAATATTTCAGGTATTGATAAACTCCAAGCAGCATAAAGAGTTCGATAATTTTCTGTTAAAGAGTTTTGGATAAAACCCCAAGCAAAAATTGATATGGTTAGGAAACAAGTTAGAGAAATAAGGCTGATTTTTATAGCACTTTCTAAAATTCTTTTCCCAGAAGTTTTGCTAAATTTAAAATTCGTTAAAGAGTCGAGGGTAATTTGACAACTAATAGCCCCAAGAAAAGCAATCGCACTATAAGCAAAATGTCGTCTTAAAACTATGGATATTCCTAGACAAAATCCAATAATAGGAATTTGCCACCAAGCAGTTAATCTAATATTTTTTAAGTAAAACAAAATCCCCAATAAAATAAATAAGGTTGCTCCCATATCGGGATATCCTCTTAAATTTGGGCTCCAGCTCATAGGTATTAATAAAGCGATCGCTACAGTTGACCAAAATACCCATCGAGAATGAACAGGAATTAATTTTATAGCTATTGCTCCTAGCAATAAACTAAAGGGTAATAAATAGATAAGATTAATACTCAAGATATAGATAATTCTTTGGTTGCCAAAAATATAGATAAATGGGATTAATGGCAATGTAATTAGATAATTTTTCTGTTGAGATAAAGAACCTAAAATATCATCAATAGCTCTTTCAATAGATACTCGAAATAAATTTGTTAAATTATTTGCGGCATTCTGATATCCCACAAAATCCCACCAATAAATTGTATCTTCATTGGATACATATATTAATGTTATAGCAACAATTATCAAAACTACTGTCAAGAAAAGAATTACATTAGTTAAAAAGCTAAACTGTGAATTAAATTTAGTATTTAACGGTTTGAAAAAAGAGGAAATTTTCATATTTTATAGCTAACTGCTGAGGAAAAATTATCTTCTACTATCAGTAATAAGTTACAGCAGATTCCATCACCGGTAAAATGCCTACACTGGGAACATTGAATTTTTAATATTTGTATTAAGTATTCAAGGGGACATGATATTATTATCACTTAAGTTTACTGTTAGACATGAATCAAATCATGCCCACAAACACAAATTACAGCAAAAATTCATAATTGTAAGTATTAATATGAAAGCATTAATTCTCTCTGGTGGAAAAGGAACAAGATTACGTCCTATTACTTATACAGGAGCAAAGCAATTAGTACCAGTTGCTAATAAGCCTATTTTGTGGTACGGAATTGAGGGCATTGTGGAAGCGGGTATTACTGATATAGGAATTATTATTAGTCCAGAAACGGGAAAAGAAGTACAAGAATTAACAGGAAATGGCGAAAAATTTGGGGGGAATATTACCTACATTCTCCAAAATCAACCTGCTGGTTTAGCTCATGCTGTTAAAATTGCTCAACCATTTTTGGGAGATTCTCCTTTCATTATGTATTTGGGAGATAATATAATTGAAAGTCAGCTAGGACAATTTGTAGATACTTTTAAACAGAAGCAATTAGACGCTTTGATCTTGCTGCGAAAAGTTTCTAATCCTAGTGCTTTTGGTGTTGCAAAAGTAGATAATAATGGGCGAGTATTAGAATTAGTTGAAAAGCCTAAAATTCCACCATCAAATTTAGCACTAGTTGGCGTATATTTATTTTCTAAAAAAATACATAATGCTGTTAATAAGATAAAACCTTCAGCCAGAGGAGAATTAGAAATTACTGATGCTATTCAATATTTAATTGACCAACAAATTTCTGGTGTAGATAATGAGATTTTTGTTGAAGCAAGTACCTTAGAAGGTTGGTGGTTAGATACAGGTAAAAAAGATGATTTACTTAGTGCTAATCAAATTATTTTAGATACTCGTATAACTAATTCAATAAATGGGGAAATAGATTCTCAAAGTCAAATTATTGGGCGAGTGAAAATTGGTAAAAATACAAAACTAATTAATACTAGTGTTCGTGGTCCTGTAATTATAGGTGATAACTGTTACCTAGAAAATTGTTTTATTGGTCCTTATAGTAGTATTGCTGATAATGTGACTTTAATTGATGTTGATATAGAACACAGTGTCATATTACAAGGAGCAAAAATTATTGAAATTAATCAACGTATTGTTGATAGTTTACTTGGTCGTCGTGCCAAATTAATTAATGCTCTACAACGTCCTAAAGCATTACGGTTTATGATTGGAGATGATAGTCAAATAGAATTAACATGATTAGGCAATATAACAATCGTAAATAATAAGAAACCGGGTTTATAGTTGAAGAATTGCTAGTTCAATAATATAGCTAATTCCAGTAATTTTTAATATCTGTTACCGGATAAGATGCCCCCACTAGGAAAATTTAATTTTTAAGATCTATATTTGGTATACTTGGAATTTGATGTCAATTTGCCCAATCCTAATTTTATCTATAAGAAACCGGGTTTATAGTTGAAGAATTGCTAGTTCAACAATATAGCTAATTCCAGTAATTTTTAATATTTGTTACCGGATAAGATGCCCCCACTAGGAAAATTTAATTTTTAAGATCTGTGCTTGGTATACTTGGAATTTGCTGTATTTATGAAAATAACCGATTTTTCCTAAACTTTTACTACACGCTGAAGGAGAAACTAACATCAAGACTATCTACTTTCTCACAGTTAACTACTATTCAACTCAGTTAATTAAAAAATTAATCAATTCAATTAAATTAGCTTCCCACCTATTTCAAAAAATTATTATTATTAATAACTCGACGGATGATGAGTCTATTTATCAACTTCAAAACAATACCATAATTATTATCAACTCAGAAACTAATTTAGGATATGCTAAAGCTTGTAACCTGGGATTAAATTGGATTTACCGTCAAAATTCTCAAGCAATAATTTGGTTAATTAATCCCGATGCTTATTTATTAACTGATTCTTTAGAAAAAGCACATTATTTTTTAGGCAAAAATCCAGAAATTTCTATATTAGGGACAATAGTCTATGAACCTACAGGTAAAATTTGGTTTGGTGGGGGAAATTTTATTCCTGAAACTGGTAAAATAATTGCTAATGAATTTATCTCGAATACAGAAAAATTAACCACAGATTGGGTGACGGGATGCAGCATGTTAATTAATTTCAAAAACTTTCAAAAATGCCCTCAATTTGATGAAGATTATTTTTTATACTATGAAGATTTTGATTTCTGTAGACGCTATAAAAAAAAAGGTCATAAAATAGCTATTACTCAAACAATATCTGTAATTCATAAACCTTCTTCTATTACTAGTAAAAAACCAGAATTAAAACTTGAGCATAGTATCTATAGTTATTTATTAAGTTTAGAAAAACATACAAATAAATCAGTTTTAATATATAGATTGATCAGAATGACTATTGTAGCTTTATTATGCCTACCAATAAATTATAGAATAGCTAGTATTAAGGTCAAAGCTATTAATAGATTTATCAAAAATAATTTTATTTTGGGTAGAACGACTTCACAGTAAAATTGAACAAATCATGATTTGATAGGAGGAATTTTTGTCTAATCTGAACCAATTTGACTGTGATTGAAAAAGTTAGGTTTTGTTCCTCAAACTAACCTACCCTATTGGTCAATTTATCAGAGATATTCAAAACTTGGGATTTTTCCTCTCCTGACTGGGAAAAATGCAGAAAAATTAACGGTAAAATTATTGTATATTCTCTATTTTATTCCCTCACTATTCAAATTTTTTAGCAAACTTTAACTATAAATGTCTAACGAATTTCTTATTAGCTTATCAGTATTAATGCCCGAACCAACAGGAATATCTGTCTATGCTAATAACATTCTGCCGCAACTTCAGGAACTTAATCCTACTCTTTTAGTTGCTAATAATATTCCTAATTTTAACTGCTATCCAATCTCTAATAATATGACTCCTGCTCAGGGGACTAAAGGTCATTTGCGACGATTATTTTGGACTCAATTTCAACTGTCAAATATCTATAAAAAGTTACAAGCAAATCTACTTTTTTCTCCCCTTCCAGAGGCGCCATTATTTTCTCGGTGTCGTTATATTGTGATGACTCACGATTTAATTCCTTTACGGTTTCCTAAGCCTGGTTCTCGCTTAACTGCTTATTTCAAATATTATATTCCCCAAGTATTAAGTCAGGCAGAACATATTATTTGTAATTCTGAAGCTACGGCAAAAGATATTACTGATTTTTTCCAAATACCAGCTCAAAAAATTACTCCTATTCCTTTAGGTTATGATTCTCAAAGATTCCAATTTTTAGACTTACCTACGAAAAATTACTTTCTTTATCTCGGTCGCCACGACCATTATAAAAATCTACATCGGTTGATAGAAGCTTTTGCTAATTTGCCCAATTTTTCTGAGTATGAATTATGGTTGGCTGGACCTACAGATAATACTTATACACCAACATTAAAAGCTCAAATTAAAGAACTAGGTTTAATAAATTTAGTGAAGTTTCTTGACTATGTTCCTGGGGCAGAATTACCTAAAATAATTAATCAGGCGATCGCTCTGGTTTTTCCTAGTTTATGGGAAGGGTTTGGTTTTCCAGTATTGGAGGCAATGGGTTGTGGTACCCCTGTTATTACTTCTAGTATCTCATCCCTGCCAGAAGTTGCTGGAGATGCAGCTATTTTGGTTAACCCAAAAAATGTAGGAGAAATAACTGATGCTATGAATATTATTGCTAAAGATGGGAGGGAGCGATCGCGTCTGAGGACCTTAAGTTTGGCTAGGGCGAGAGAGTTTAGTTGGTCTAAAACTGGTTTATCTACTAGGGAGGTAATTCAGAATTATCAAAAAATACCTAGGGGTTGACAAATTACCTGTAAGCCCTAATTATTCAAAAAACTTTTCTTTTCTACCTTCTAGTTTAAACATTTAGAGTAATTTTAATACTGACCAACTTAAGATTACTAATTCCTGACATTAATTTCAAAATACTCATAAAAGCTTCATGACAATAATTTTCTTAATTTATAACACTAACTAAATACAAAAGTTATTTTATACTCTACTATTTAAAATTTTACCTTATACATCTGAAATAATTCTCCTGGTTGTCGCTTTATGATTTTTCCACCCCTAGCTTTAATCATTTTTTCCCATTTTTCTAGTGGCTCCAAAAATACTTCTGCCCCTAAATAAGTTTCTAAAATCCCCCAATTTTCTGCCAGTGGTTGTTCTGAATTCAGCACATCAAAAACAAAGTGACATTCTGATTTAAGAACCCGTTTGACTTCTTCCAATACAAGTTCCCAATAATCTAGAGGATAATAACAACTAAACCCTGTAGCGATCGCCAAGTCAAACTCATTTGCTTGATATATTAACTGATGGGCTGGCCCTAATTCTACTTTCTTAAATAATTTATAATTTAGTAGAGAACCTCGTTGATTGAGATTATCCTTAGCAATAGTGCTAATTTCTTGACCATAAAAAAACGCCTGCCAATCTCGCCAAGGATAAACCAGAAAACTTACTCCACAGCCAATATCCAAACATTTTTGATTTTTTTTAGGTTTAGCTATTTCCCAAAAAGGGGAAACTATTTTTTTTGTGAGATTACCAGAAGCATAATCTTGAAATATTGGCATTGCCTCTACTTCTGGAGGTAAATCAAAAGATTCTCCACGGTACTCTTGATCAAAGCGTGCTTGTACTGCCATGATTTGAGTATGCCAATTATCTAAATTTTTTGTAGCAAACCAAGAAGATTGATCATGATTTCCAGAGAAGGCAGACTTTTTTTGAGACATTTTTTATTTTATCGTTTATTACCCTTAAGAACTTTTGTAAAGTTCTTACGATAAGATTTGTTACCTATTAACAAAACAGGCCATAATATAGATAAGACCAAACGATTTTGAAAGCTCTGAGAAAAGTTTGTTTGTTCAAACCCATTCCATAACTTCCAAACTCCACCCCCATAGACAACAAGCAATAATAGGCTAATTAAGGTACCCATAGCACAAAACTCTAAAAAGGTTACTTTTTTTTTGGAGACATCCCTATCTTAATAGATTATTGAATTAATCTCAAATTGGGCTCCAGGTTAAATATTATAGGACTATTTTTACATCCTTTTTGGCTTTAAAGCGCGGATTTTCCTACTAAGCTGTAGCTCCTCAGTTGGTTGAGGGTTCACACCTATCAAGATTCACTCCCAATAGGGAGTAGGGGTAGATTACCCTTCCCTCAACCTCTGTTTAATGTCTTAAATTGTCAGCGGGCAACTATAGATATTATATCTTACTATCTTCCTGATCAATCAATAATTATATAACACTAATTATTTAAGGCACGGGCATTGGTAAATCACGCTTAATAATCATAATTGTAACAGGATTAAGAGGATTAAATCGAGTTAAATTAGCTACGGGTATAGAACGAGATAACTGCACCTGCAAAAGACGATAACTCCAAGAGCGATCGCTCCTTCTTCTTTCTTCTACCCAACTTATAGCAGTATGCAAACTTTCCAAAGTTGTAAATACTAAAACTATTACTCCTTCAGGTAGCATTCTCACCCCACAAACTCCCAGAATATTTCTGAGTTTACCACTGTTACCCCCTATAAAAATCCTGTGAGGAGGGCGTAGATGATGCAAAATTTCTGGGGCATTTCCATGAATAGAAACTACATTTTTCAGTTGAAAGCGACGACAATTTTCTTCAATTAAACTTGTTCCTACAGCAGTTTTTTCAATTGCATATACTATAGAGTCACTGCAAAGGTGAGCAATTTCTATGGCAACAGAACCAGTACCAGCACCAATATCCCATATTATTTGTCCTGGTTGTAAACTCAACTCCGCTACAGCTAACACCCTTACTTCCCGCTTACTCATCAACCCTGGTTGGTCATCATAACTTAAAAAATAATTATCTGGTATCCCCAAGATAGGCAAGTTCGCTAAATCTACAAGTTGATTAGCCATTCTGCTTTGACGCAATAATACTACCAAATTCAATGGTGCAAATATTTCTTTTTGTACTTCATCTATAGACCATTGTTGGATTCGTTCATCCTCAGCACCAACATTTTCACATACCCAAAATTGATATGTAGTTGGTAAATTTAAAGCCAGTAGCAAATTCGCGATCGCTTGTGGTGTATTCGTTGGATCTGTCAGTACAGCAAGCTTCTCAATTCCTTGCTGTAACGCTTTAATCAACTCATCCATAGGACGACCATGAACACTAATTATTTTAGTATCTTGCCAAGGAATTTTGATTCGGCTAAAAGCCAATTGTACTGAACTCAGATGAGGGTAAAACCTTAATATTTTTGCCGGAAAATGTGTTACCAATAACCTACCTAAACCAAAAAACAGGGGATCTCCTGAAGCTAAAACTACTATACAACTATTAGGAATATCTAAATGTTGTCGTATTTTTAAAATTGCCTCAAGTGCATCTCCTAGTAAAATACTTTCAGCGTTATGATTAGAAAAATAACTGAGATGCCGATCGCTTCCTACCAATAAAGTCGCTCTTTTAATAATGTCCAGTACTAACTGATTTAGTCCAACAACTCCATCTAAACCTATGCCGATAATATTTATAGTCACGATAATTAAGTTTTGTCCCTACTTGTCCCTGGGTTTCTCGATTAGGCGAGGCTTTAAACCCAATTTTTCGGTAATTCCAAGCAAGTATAATACCATTCAACCTGTAATTATAAAACAAAAATCAAGATATCAGAAAATTAAATATTGGTGTAAAGATGAAATAAGAATCGGACTCAAAACTCTCACAGGTAAATTATTAATAGCCAAAGGAGTAAAGTAGAGGTTTCTTTTCTCTCTACTCCCGCAAAAAAATCAGAATTTGCTAACTAAAATAGTCTTATTTATATTTATTTAGCAAACCATAATTACCAAAAATATACAATATATAGTGATATTGAATAAATCATGGTAGTACTATAATTTACTCAAACATAAAGAAAAAAAATCAAAGCCCAAATACTAGAAAAAAATAATTAACCTAAACTTTTGCTGCTTGCGCAAATCTAATCTTCAAATAATCATCATCCATTTTTGCTCCTGCAGGTTGTAAAGTTGCCAACGCTTGAGGTAAAACTAAGTTCCGGCGATGATTACCAATTCTAATATTCAACTCATCCCCAGTTTTATTCAATTGAATTTTCTCTTTAGGAATTCCAGGCAAATATAACTCCAAATTATAATTACCTTTTTCTTGAACTACCTTGATAGTATTTTCCTTATAATAAACCTGACTCGGGTCTTCATTTCCATACAAAGTTTCTTTCAACCTTTCCAAAGCAGGTAAGCCACACATTTCCTCAGAATAAAGAGGTACCTCCTTTATAGGCAAAGGTCTAAAATTATCGTGAATTTCTTGGCGATATTGCTGTTGATTTTCCTTCCACTTTTTAAAGAAAGGGTCAGTCACAGAATCAGGAATAATTCGATTTGCTACTATTAAATCTGTAGAAACATTATATAAACTTAAATAAGCATGAGCCCGTAAAGACTCCTTAATTACCATTTTTTCAGGATTAGTAACTAAACGCACAGAAGTCTTAGTATTATCAGTTAAAACCTTTTCTAAAGCCTCAATTTGCTCATAAAACTCATAAGGAGCATCCATAACTTCTTTATCTGGCAGAGAAAAACCAGTAATAGGTTTAAAAATAGGTTCAAAAAGAGGTCTTAATGCTAACGACATTCCCTGCAAAGGTTTATAAAACTTCCTCATATACCAACCTCCTACCTCTGGCAAACTCAAAAGTCGTAAAGCAGTACCAGTCGGAGCAGAATCAATAATTAAAACATCATATTCTCCTTCATCATAGTGGCGCTTCATCCGCACTAAACCAAAAATTTCATCCATTCCTGGTAAAATTGCTAACTCTTCAGCTTGTACACCATCCAAACCCCGTGCCTGCAAAACTTGAGTAATGTAACGTTTTACAGATCCCCAGTTTCCTTCCAGTTCCATCAAAGCGTCTAACTCAGCACCCCAAAGATTTTCCCTAACTTTTCGAGATTTGTGGCTCATTTCCATGTCAAAGCTATCTGCTAAAGAGTGGGCTGGATCAGTACTAAGAACTAGAGTTTTATGACCTAACTCTGCACAACGTAGTCCCGTTGAAGCTGCTACTGATGTTTTGCCAACCCCGCCTTTTCCTGTCATTAATATTACGCGCATCAATTATTTTGCCTTGTTATAAAAAATTTTTACATATTTTAACTTTAGCTGATTTTTCACTTTTTCAGTATGTATAGCAACGTGCGCTGGTATGTTTACATAGCACAAAATACTTTTAATATAATACATGTAAAAGTATTGATAATAGGAGCATAAATCTGTGTTACATTTAAAGACGATAGTAATATGTAAATATGCGAGTGCTCATTGTCATATCAGTATTTAGGATATTTTTCTATATCACAACTTCACTTTTTTGTCAAAACTATACTGTAACTTAATTGCAATTATCAAACAGATACATCAAGCCCGGCAATTCCCGGTAAAAGTCGGGAAAACCTTTCATAGCAATGTGACGGCACCTTATATATAGTAGTAATAGGTAGGTCCTGACAAATTAAAATAGTAATACTCTTGTAGTGTGGGCTCTTGCTAAACGTGTATAGCACTAAGTAAATACCTTAGGACATTTTTCTCTTCCCTATTCCCTTACAACCCCAATTTATTGTCCTAACCAAAACAGGTAGTGCTATATTGGGTTGAAAGCCTCGCCCTTCTAGAGCGACTTTCTAGTTTATTTTTTTTCACAGGTTATGTTATGATGCTTGTTAGTTCACAAGAAATATATTAGTCGTGGGTGGGCAATCCGAGACAAAAAACGGAAATTGAGGCCAGCATAAGACTACCCCCAAAGTAAAAGTAGCAGCAGCCTGTGAAATGTTAACCCGCCTAGGGGCTGCGGCTCGG
Source organism: Trichodesmium sp. MAG_R04 (assembly GCA_023356515.1). Classification (GTDB taxonomy): domain Bacteria; phylum Cyanobacteriota; class Cyanobacteriia; order Cyanobacteriales; family Microcoleaceae; genus Trichodesmium. The sequence continues at coordinate 13,283 of JAKQYG010000046.1, forward strand.
TAGGAATATTCATGCCTTTAGGCCGGGGAGGATGTCAACTACTTCACTTGAAACAGTTGTTTTAAAACATTGAACCAAGAGATATCCCAATAGTCAATATGGCTATTAATAAGTCCATCCGTATTAAGTTTCAATTCACTCCATCCTGGTATTGCCATTCGAGGTTTCCAGGGGACAGGGGCCGTCCAGCCAAGTGTCCAACGAGTTTTAATCACATTTCCTGATTGACTAATATCATGTAAGTCAAGTTGAATATCATTAAACCAACTATTCATAAAATCGATCATTTTTTGATAACGGTCTATACCTCGAAATTTATTTAGTGGATCTTTAAAATAAACATTTTTTGCGTAAATAGTATAAGTTTGGTTAGCAGGAAATGTTTGATAGTCTTGTTTAAGTGTTGAAATAATATCCATCTTGTTTTTTTGTCTACATTCTGCGTGACAAAGTATAGTATAAAAATATAATAGGACTTACGCAAATTCCCCTTGAAAATGCCATATTTTGCTGCTCGCTCTTGTCTCATACATGCGCACTCCAAGTGGAACACCCTGTTTTTTGTATTTATCGCTGCGTTTACATCAGGGTCTGTTGCTATACCGCAGTGCTCACAAGAATGAATTATTTTGGATAATTCTTTGGGGACTTTTTCACCACAATTTGAGAAATCTTGGCTGGTATGGGCGAGGAGCTACAGCTATAGTTCTACTCCAGCATTTAAAGATTATGGCGTGAGGCTTCTCGAATATTTGGCTAAATTAGCTGTGTCAGTCAACTATTGGAGTGACGGGCATAAAAACGCAGTGCAACTCAACAAAGCTTTATTATAGTTAGGTTTAGGAGCGAAACCTAACTATAGTTATTACAACTTTTTAGCTGTGTCAGTCTATTAGGTTATATTAAGCAGTTATTAAACCTGAATAAATAAACTCATAGATTTTTAGCTTATCAATTCCCAAATAGCTTCTTTTTTAGTATTCGTACGACGCTCTGGAGTTTCACGAGTAAATTTCATGTGAATAGAGCGGTTTTGCTCTCCATCAACTGCTACTGCCATGATTGGATAATCAATCAGACTATCAGGGAAAGCCATCTGAAAGGAGAATGTACCATCAGAATTCAGTTTAATAGGTCGTCCACCGATGGTAACAGTAGCATCAGGTTCAGTTGCACCGTGGATAATAAGTTCGGCATCAGCAACTAACCAGAACTGGCGAGGACGAACTGGTGGCATGGAGGCAGCAATACCAGACATATTCATACCTACTCCAGAAGCAGTTAACCCTACTCCAGACATATTCATACCTACTCCAGAAGCAGTTAACCCTACTCCAGACATTCTCATACCTACTCCAGAAGCAGTTAATCCTACTCCAGACATTCTCATACCTACTCCAGAAGCAGTTAATCCTACTCCAGACATTCTCATACCTACTCCAGAAGTAGTTAACCCTATTCCAGA
>JAKQYG010000460.1 GCA_023356515.1 Trichodesmium sp. MAG_R04
AGTGGAATTTTAAGGATGTACCTATGAAAAAGGACGTTTAGGAGAGGAGCCGTGTGAGGTGAAAGTCTCACCCACGGTTCTGAAGACGAGCAGGTTCTATAAAGGGATTAATTATTCTGGAAATGAGCTTGCTTAGTTTAACACCTATGAAAAAGGACGTTTAGGAGAGGAGCCGAGATGAGGTGAAAGTCTCACGTCCGGTTCTGAAGACGAGCAGGTTCTATAAAGGAATTATTCTGGAAGTGAGCTTGCTTAGTTTATAGCAGTCGAAGCAAAGGTTAGGACATTACCAAATGCTGAAATTCAGTCAGAGATTACTTCTGACTTCTTACTTACCCGTAGTGCTATACTTCGACTGCTATAACTGAAATGATTGCATCAGACTTTCATTATTCAAAGTTGTCTTGATAATTAAATGAGTAGGATGGGCTTTGATATCTGCATAAATTCCTTGATTAATTCCTACTACAATGGTGCGACCTTTCTCTATTTGGAAGTTAATAGAACGATATCTTCCGGCCCAATCACTATGTTCTCCAAATAAACAAAGACGACCTGGTACAAAAAGTTTCATATTTTTCATCTGCTGATTCCTAATTAGGAGCTTTATCTGCTCTCTTCTTTGCTATATCTAGATTATTTTGATACTCAATAATTTTGGTTTGTGCTGTTTTATAATTCTGGTTAGACTCTGGTACTTCTTTCATTAGATCAACAGCTTTTTGCCAGTCACTAGCTACTGCATTCCATTCAGTTTTTGTTTGAGCAATTTGAGCCTTTTGAGCAGCACTTTGGGCATTCCTAACAGCAAAATACCAAGGATTTGAAACAGTAGTTGTTTGTGGAGATCTTGAAGGTTGGGAATCACCAGGAGAAGTTTCTAGTGTTGATTGGTTAGTATCATTAAATTCATTATTTTCTGGCCTTAACGGACTAAGGAATGGTAGCGGAAATATCCCACTAAAGTGCAATGCAGCAGGGGCAGCGACTAGGACCAACAAAACCGACAGCAATATAACGGTGATTAAATTCTTTTTTTGGGAGTGAGGTTCTTCTGATAATTCGTCATCATCATCTTCTTCTTCATATTCAACTTCTTCCTCGTATTCTTCTTGCTCGTAATCTTCATCTGTTTCTGTTTCGTATGCAGTTTCCAGTTCTTTATCTAACTTATCTACAGTTTTTCGAAAATTCTTTACTTCAGATTCTTTTTTAAGTTCAGATGTATTGGTTTTTGGTGGGGTACGTAAAAAAAATTCCTCTTCCCAGACTGGTGTTTCATTACTATTTAGAACACCATACACCTTAACAGTATTGACTGATTCAATTCCTAATTTGACAACTCCAGTTCGGATAAATTCAACAAGAGAGGCTTGTTGATTAGAAACTTTATCCGACTCCAGTGTAATTTCAAGAGCATCATTGTCCTTCGTTACTTGGACATTAATACCTTTTTTTTGTAGTGAATGATTAATAATTGAGGAGATAACTTTTGGATCTCCTTGTTTAGCAAGTTCTCGCAGATTTTTTGATGTCATGACTAGCGCTCCTTTGGACTGGAGGGCGAATAGTTAATTTACTTAATTACTATAAATCAATAAAGAGGCTACTTATTAAATAGCTTTGTCTTCTCTGTATTTTTTTCCCTTTATTGGATAGATATGATAGTTAAATTTAGCTTTCAGAATCTGACTTTTTAATTAATATTTAGGATAACAGATATATTCAAAAAAACAACTAAACACTTTGATTCTAGAATGACGATCATATTAATTTTATCAATCTTTAAGAAGGGTAATTTAAGACGGAATTGAATCAGGCCTAGTAATTGGGTAAGAGTTAACAGTTGAAACCCATAGTTTGATGATATTTTCTAGAAATTTTTTTTTGACAATAGCTGACAAAGTTCGATGATTTTAGTTTGTAGAATAGATATTTCTTCTTTTCCTTGCTTGAGACTTACTTCCAGGTCTAATAATAACGGCAAGGTTTTCTGTAACTGATTTAATGATAAAAAATTTACCTCTTGCCTTAGAAAACATAGTCGTTTGGGATTACTTATCTCTGCAGCTTGAGCGATCGCTTTTTCATCTTTTTCTCCTGTCTCTATCATGAGTTTTACCCAAAACCATATCCTAAATTGGCCTACTAAAGTAGCTACTATTCTCAATGGATGTTCATTCTGGGCAATTAAATCTTCTACTAACTCCAAAGCTTTAACCGTCTCTCCTGAACGAATAGCTGTGGCCAACTTTAAACTACTTTTAGTTTGAGACCCCACCAGAGTAGTAATTACTTCTAAATTTAAAACAGCATATTTGTGTACATAAAGTTGCAATTTAGTCAACTCACTATGAAGTTTTTGGCGATTATTACCTAAAGCTTCTGCTAAAAAAGTAATACCAATAGGAGTAAGCTTAACTCCTATGTCGTGAGCCATTTCTTTAACTTGCTGCTCCAGTAATTCTGTTTTCCAGGGGGGAATAAGAGAGAAATCTCGAACTTCAGCCCATTTTTGGATCAACTTTGTGGACTTAAGTCTTTGATCGGGTTTATTAGGGGTAGTAAATAATAGTACAGTTTTTTCCGGAATATGAGGTAGAGTCCGTTCCAAATCCTCCAACAAATTTTGTGAACAATGCTGAGTTATATTAGTATCAACTAGCCATACAAAACGATAACCAGAACCAAACGGTGGAGTCATGGCCTGATTTAATCCAGTTGAGACTGCATCTGTTGCTGGCAAAATTTTGTCATAATTAAAGCTAGCCCAAATAGGATCCAAAAAAGATTGACGCAAAGCATTAACAGCTTGCATCATCGAATATTCATCCTCACCAAAGTAGAGGTAAATTAACATAAGAAGCTATTTTTGACAAGGGGAAACTAAGATTGGACGATACATATCAGAACTATATTAACCGAGTAGCTCAGATGACGCTACTAAAACGTTATAAGTCTCAGTTGGAATATATCCAACCTTCTCCCAAATTTCAAAAAAACATCAATGGCCAAGTGGAGGCTGCAAATTTTCCAGGTTATTCAGTTATTACTCCACCTTGGGAAAAAGACTCACAAAACAGTAATTTTTATAAGCGTTTACAAAAATGCCAAGAACAGTTAATAGAACTATTAGGTACAAATTTAATGATCCCTGTACCTAGTAATAGTTTTCATTTTACCTTGGCAGATTTAATTTGGGAAAGTGCCTTTACAAATGCTCTTCAAATTAATTCTCAATTTGAAGAGCAATTACGTTCTTGTATTGCAGAAAGTTTTCAGGATTTATCTATTACCGCGAATGACCATCAAGTTAACTGGCAAATTTTTGGAATTATAGTGATGACTAGAGCAGTTGGTGTTTGTTTAGTGCCAAAAGATGAAAGTTCTTATCAACAAGTTCTAAAACTACGTCGCTCAATCTA
>JAKQYG010000461.1 GCA_023356515.1 Trichodesmium sp. MAG_R04
TTTTGTAACCTTATTTTAATGGATGTTAAAAGTAATATTTGTCTGAAAAGAACTGATTATAGTATTGACAATTTTATTTTGGCAGTACGCTATATGTAGCGCACCTGCGTAAGTCCTGTTTATGCTAAACACCTGTATGAAGTTAAAATTGAATTAGTTCAGAATTCTTATCTTTTGTAGTAATTTTCCACATACATTCCACAGCATTTCCACAAGCAAATTGACTTTTTTCCACAGGTTAAACAGGATTTTCCACAGAGTTTAACGACATCATAATAATCTTGTAACTAAATTGGGGATTTTGTTGAGACACAGGTAAATGAATTGATATTGGCCAATAATGATAAAGTTTTGTAACAAAAAATGCTATGAAACACTTATTCTTTCGTAAATATTTGATTTTTTTAAAAGCAGGCTGTAATATTTCTCAACATTGACAAACCTACCCCTTCTTAATGCACAATAATGCGACGTTAGTAGTTCAAAGTTTGTGGTTTATGGCCACAGCTAGGGGCTATAAAGAATAAAAAATATACAGATAACCTTACTTAATTAAAGATGAACGTAACCGTTAGTATTCTGGCCGAAATTCCCGAAGTACTGCATGAGTCCCTTAAAATTTACTTAGAAAACTACTCAGAATGGGATCAAAACCGTGTGTTTTCAGCAGCTTTGTCACTATTTTTATTACAAAATGGAGATAGCAGTACACCAGAAACATCTCCTTACTATCGACAAGCTGCTAGAATTTATCTAGAAACCCTTTTCCAGTATCATGAATAGCAGAATTTAGAAGTTAAATTTGTAGCGCGGACTAAATTTGAGGATTTAGGAATCTCGATGCTGCCCGAGGAATTGTGAAAAACAGTATGGAGTGATCAAAATAAGTCCACTACTATGAATGCTGCTAGCATTCTAGAAGATTAAATTATTGGGACTTTAGGAAAAATAAGCTAAAAACCTTATACAGTAAACTTTTTACCTTTGTAAGGGTCACAATAAATTCTAATTCTAAAGTCCCGCCCTTCTAGAACGGCCTTATACTTCTATGCTATGGTTATAAAGATACAAGTTCATTTTCATTTTCTAAGTATGTTAATAAATCACAATGATATGTAGGTATGGCAGAAGTTAAGATTGCTTAAATTACCTAAAATTATGTTGTATCAATTCTCAGTAAATCCTAACTAAAGTAGAAATATTGAAATACCTTTAAGAACAAATGACTGAAATACTAGATGTCTTAGTTGTGGGTGCAGGTATTAGTGGGTTGAGTTTAGCCCATAAATTGACAAAATTAGATAATGATTCACCCTTGAAGATTCTAGTTGCTGAGAGCCAAAACCGAGTAGGGGGTAATATCACGACAGTTTCTCAAGGAGAATTTCTTTGGGAAGAAGGTCCTAATAGTTTTTCTCCCACACCTGAGCTTTTAAAGTTGGCTATCGATGTTGGCCTCAAGGAAGATTTAATTTTTGCGGGTCGCAAGTTACCACGCTACGTTTATTGGAATCGTCAATTGCTACCAGTACCAATGAGTCCAATAGCAATGTTACAGTCTAAGCTACTCAGCAATGCCGGAAAACTACGTGCTTTAGTTGGTGCTTTGGGTTTTGTACCACCTATTGTCGGTATTCATATGTCCCAACAAGGAGGAGAAGAAACTGTATCTCAATTTTTCCAAAGACATCTTGGTCTAGAGGTAATGGAGCGATTAGTTGAACCTTTTGTTTCTGGTGTTTATGCTGGAAATCCTAATCAACTTAGTGCCAATGCTGCTTTTGCTAAAGTAGCTCGAATGGCTGATATTGGTGGTGGACTTTTACCTGGTGCTGTTTTGTCTGGTATCAGAAATCCTAAGTCAAAGGTGGCTGTTGATTCTAATATTCCCAAGACAAGAGCCGGAGAGTTGGGTTCTTTTCGAGGTGGTTTGGAGGTATTACCAAAAGCGATCGCTGCTTATCTAGGAGAAGTAGTCAAACTAAGTTGGCATCTCATTGGTATTCGTCGAACAGAAAAACAAACTTATATAGCAGAATTTTCTACTCCTAATGGTTATCGGCAAATAGAAACTCGCACTATTGCCCTTTCTAACCCTGCTTATACTTGTGCTGAATTATTTAGACCTTTACTGCCTGAAATTGCTTCTGCTTTTGATGAATTTTATTATCCTACTGTTGCCTGTGTAGTTTTGGCATATCCCGTTTCTTCTATCAAGGCTAAAATAGATGGCTTTGGTAATCTGATCCCTAGAGGTCAAGGCATTCGAACTCTTGGTACTATTTGGTCTTCTGCTTTATTTTCTGGTAGAACACCTCCAGGATGGCAAATTTTTACTAATTTTATTGGAGGTGCAACAGACCCAGAAATCTCTCAGTTAGATAGTGAAGCCATCGTTGCACAAGTCCATCAAGACCTTTGTCAAACTCTATTAAATCAGGATGCCGAACAACCAAAAGTTCTGGCAGTACATATATGGTCTCGTGCTATTCCCCAGTATGATTTAGGCCATAATTCTAGGCTGGCTCAGATTCATCATGGGTTAAAATCTTTACCTGGTCTGTATCTGTGTAGCAATTACATTGGTGGTGTAGCATTGGGAGATTGTGTTCGTCGGAGTATGGAAGTAGGAACTGAGATTTCTCGGGTTTGGAGAATTGCAAGACAACCCACGTTATAACCCTGGGGATACATAGACTTTCTCAGGTTGAAAGAAACTAGGATTATTTATTATTACCGAAAAATTGGGTTTAAAGCCTCGCCCTTCTAGGGCAACTTTTTAGTTGATTTTTTTCACAGGTTATGTTATAATTATTTTCAGTTCACAAGAAATATATTAGTCCCGGGTGGGCAATCCGAAACAAAAAACGGATATTGAGGCCAGCAGCCAGACTACTACCAAAGTAGCAGCAGCCTGTGAAATGTCAACCCGCGGAGGGGCTACGACTCGGTAGGAGACCCAGTGCCTTTAGGCCGGGGAGGATGTCAACTTGTATACCCACTGGCTTCTGTAGTTAGTCCACCGCAAATAAGATAAATCTATATTTAGGATATGCTGAAAAAGTTTTTTTTAAAAGCAGAGGAGTAGTTAGGAACGTTCCATGCAACGTCTCTACATAAGAACAGGGAATTTATAGATGAGGCAGTTGGATATATTTGTTCCTTGATTTTTATGGCGTGGGACGGCTTTGTTCCATGAAAGTGGCGATAGCCGACAACTCCCCTAAGTGGACCTTTGATACTCCATCTTCTATGAAAAGAGCGAAAATAAAGCTTGGATAGATACAGTTTAGAAACTCGAATAAGGTGCTAGGCAACCGTCGTGCTGGAATAGAAACATCAAAAAATGCGGTTAAATATTACCAGAAACTAAGAAAAAAGCATCTCTATATAGCAAATGTTCGAGA
>JAKQYG010000462.1 GCA_023356515.1 Trichodesmium sp. MAG_R04
TGGAATTATCAGTTTTATGATCTCACTTGAAGTGACTAAAGACCATAAGTAATTCTACTTAATTAAATAGATATTCTCTTGTAACCTCTTGTAATACAATATGAAGTGCGGAATGTGGGTAGTAAGCTATAATTTAGAATTTAGAAGTTTTTTTTCTTGGAACGAGGCACATAATAATAAGCCATTTAAATACACAAAAACGACATTCCGCAGATTTTCATATATCTTTACAGTGCCTTTCAAATTGATGAACTACATCGCCATAACCAAAACCTTTTAGAGACATTGGATGCAACGTCCCTACTGTGGTCTACCGATATGAAAACTAGCTATAATGTGTATTTATATTTTTAAAGAGATTTATAGGAAAAACCTTCATTCTAGAACTCAAGATAAATAAATTTTATTAATAACTAATTTTTTTATGAGAAGATTAGTTATAATTATTGATAACACTGAAAATCGATGCCCATAGCTATAAGGCTTTTAGGGATAGCATTCGGGGCGATATATTAATAAGACTTATCAACTTAATATTAAGAAGTGGGGAATGTAGGACAAAAGCTTACAGACAAAAAAGCTAAACTATGTTAATTTTGTGTAAAATGATTCCGGGCTCTTTTATAAAGTTATTTAAGTTGAATTTATATTTTCTAGACAGTGGGAAGTTCTTTAAATAACTATTGCTAGCTAAGGCTTACAGCGATCTTAATGTGAGAAACTCTAAAAATTGAACTATAAGTGCTATAAAGCAGCCCCTGTAATACTTTCAGTCTTTAAAGCAAATATTTTTTTAGGAGAACTTTGCACTCTCCAGTATATTTTTTTAAATAGTCAGGACTTACGCAGTACCGCTGTATATAGCGCATAAATTTCTCCTTTTTAAGATATTGCCACTACAATTAGTTCCGTAGCGTAAGTTCTGATAGTATTAATTTTAACAATATATCTACTTATAAGTAGTTATACAAGCTATAATATAAACAGGTACATAAAAAAGTTACAAGAATAAATTATTCAATTAAAGACAAATCCTATTTAGACTATGAGTACTTATCAAGTAAAGTTATTATCTTTCCTCAAACTCAAAACTCTTGTTTTGACATTACTTTTTCTGGGATTATCTACTATTTCTTTATCAAGAAGTACATTTGCAAATGTTACTCCAAACACTGGAGAAGGTACAGCAGATAGTGTTCCTGGAGGAACGCGAGGTGAGCGTTGCTTTAATGAAGGTCAAAAACCTGTAACTCCTCTAATTCCCAAGACAAATAAAAAACTAGGATTAACCCTAGCATCACACCCAACAATATTGATTTATGTAGAAACAAATGCAGCTATAGCTGGAGAGTTTATCTTAAAAGATTCTAGTGACCAAAAGGTTTATGAAGATATAGTATCATTACCTGATACTCAGGGAATCATAGGCATTAAGATTCCTAGTCAGGAACCAGAACTAAAAGTAGATGAAGCTTATAGCTGGACATTTACTTTAATTTGTGAAGCTTCTGTTTCTGAAATGGAGGTCGTGGTGGAAGGCTCAATTCAAAGAGTTAATCCAAGTGAAGATTTGAGGATGAAATTGCTACAAGCTCCAGAGAGCGATCGCTGGTTAGTTTATTCAGAAGCAGGTATATGGTATGAAACCCTGGCTACTTTAGCAGAAGAAATTCGCTCTAATCCAAACAGTGTTAAACTTAACTCAGAATGGAAAAAATTGCTCAATTCGGTAGGTTTAAGTGAAGTTTCGAAAGAGCCATTAAGAAAATAATAGCAGATAAATTGATAGCTATAACAATCCGAATGATTCGTGAGATAAATGGGTTGTAATAGAAAGGATAAGAGGAGTTGAAGCTATTTTCTTTTTTAAGAACGCATGTTATTTTACATAATAAAATAGGATTGCTAGCTATATGTAGCAATCCTATTTTATTTGTGTCCAAAATCTTACAGCTTTTTAGGAATATAGCAGTACAAAAAGACGTTAGGACACTTTTTAACTTCTTTCATGTCCTAAAAACATTGTTAAGGAATCTAAAAATGTCCTAACCTTAGCACGTAGTGCTATAGGTTTGGGTGTAATTGTGACATCCTCCCCGGCGGCACTGGTTTTCCTACCGAGCTTTAGCCCCTCGGCGGGTTGACATTTCACCAGCTGCTACTACTTTGGCAGTAGTCTTATGGTGGCTTCCCTGTCCATTTTTTGCCTCGGTATCGGTATGCCCACCCGTGACTAATATATTTCTTGTGAACTAAAAAGCAACAAGGACATAACCTGTGAAAAAAATAAACTAAAAAGTCGCCCTAGAAGGGCGAAGCTTTCCAGACTACACTGCCTTCCCGGCGGCCAAAATGTTTATACTTGCGTTTATGTCCCTGTAATGGTGACTAACACATTCAGGACAGTCCCATTCTCTAATATTTAAAGGTGATTTTTCTACTACATGACCACAAATAAATAAAATTCGTTTTTTTTCCGCTTTGAAATTACAACACAATTTACGATAAAGGGACATGAGAAAAACCTGCTCCTAATTAATGTATCCCAAGTTGACATATTTCCGTAGCTTAATACTTATACCAATTAACTTGAGAAATGTAACAAATAGTTATCAATTTTAAACGCCAAATAATTACCTGAAACTATTGTCTTGTCAAAGTTTTTAATCGATTAAATCGAGTCTTCAAAAGATGTCACCCAGAAAATCCCTATCCCGAAAGCGATCGCTCCAATTAACATATTTTGAATCATTTTTACTAAAGCTGCTGTTTTTCCAGCTACATCCCCTAATGCTTCACCTGCTGCAACAACAGCGCCAGTAGCATGGATAGTTCCACCTAACCACCCTCCTCCTACGTGACAGCTTGTGGACTGGATAACGCCGACGTTGCCAGAATGAAGCAGGAATAGAACAGATAATCATAGATTTATATAGATTATCATGGGTTTCTAAGAACGGCATCCCTATCATCATTATGATTGTAATTATTGATGTTGACAATACAATTAGTGCCTTTGCGTAAGTCCTGATTTCTAAATTTTTGTAAAAATTTTAGTAGTCAGGAATATTTTTGTGTTAAGTTTTGAGCAATTAATCTGGTGAACTTTCTATTGTTCTAATGTTTAAATTTCAACTCAGATTTTTTCGTTGGTTGGTGTTTGGTGTCATCGGGTTGCCGGCACTCTGGATGATAGGTGGAAGTCTTCTAGCTTCTCACTTAGAAAAGGAGATTGAAAGGGATATTGCAGCAAAATTGAAGGAACTAGAGGAAGAATACCCTGCTCAAGAGCCTAATGATTATGCTTTGAAACTGAGAGCTATATTGTCGAAAGAATTTGGTTTTGGAAGTATACAACACCGTGTTTTAAAATTTGAAGACTATATGGGGTATCATC
>JAKQYG010000463.1 GCA_023356515.1 Trichodesmium sp. MAG_R04
CTGACTTATTAGAATTGTTAAGTGATCTAAAAGCTTTGCCATTAGATAGTCAAGCAATTCAGTTAAAAGGCCAACTTCTTGGTAAAAGCGGAATGAGTAATTGGTTGGGACAAAATTTGATTCTGCAAACAACAATGGGTCTGGTCAGGTTGCATTATTGTAATCAATTGGGGCCTCTTGGTAATTTATGGCCTAAAACAAATCGTCCTGCTGATTTTGTTGGCAAGTCCATAACTGTAACTGGTTGGTGGAGGCGAGGAGCTACTCCTTGGATAGACATAAATACTCTAAAAACAGAAAATGGTCAATCTATTAACAGTGGTCATCCCCTATGGTCAACTATTGTAGCTTTTGCTCTTGCTATATGGGGAGCTTATATGGTATGCACGGGCGGGTTTTAATTATCAGATTATCTCAATAAAAGTTGTATTTTTGAATTAAGGGAGATTAAGCTTAACCGAAGATATACTTTATCATAGCTAACATAATTTAGACAGTAAAATTAAGTTTACTACTACATGTTGATTTACATAAGTTGCTGGTAGCAATAGTCAAACTAGATTGTTCTTGTTACTATGAAATATATTGGTGAACTGTTAGATTGTGTATTCAACTATAAATTATGTGGTTTCAGTTGTGATAGGGATTAGAACGGAACTAATAGATTTAGCTTATGGTGGGTCGTTAGCTCTGATGTACCTGCGGAATAGATAATGCCAACGTTGTTAGGTATGAAGTTAACAATAGATCACAGCCGAAGAGAATCATAAGTAGGATTTACGCACCCATATAAAGTTATACATCACTCGTAGGGGTTAATGATTATAAGCAAGTGCACGAAATTAATTCACATTTTGTCAGGCTAAATTTCTTATAATGTGTACCTTATATCCAATTATGCTAAGTCAATAATTTTGTTTTGTTTAAGTTATTAGTGGTGGTTATCAGTAAGTCCTGATAGATTTCGCAGATATCTATAGGTTTCTGGATGACTGAACGGCTTAACTTGACTATGAAATATAGAAGATAGCAGTAAATAGTTAAATTTAAGAAAAATAGTAGATATTGACTTAGGATTATGATAAGTTTATACTGTTCAAGGAGTGACTAGCCAAAGCATTTATTTAGCAATGGGATAGAGGGTGTTGTAGTTCTCCCTATTAAGGTCAAACTTAATTAAACTAAATTAGCAGGAATATTTTTCTTTTTTCTATATTTTTAGTAACTGTACTTTAAATTAATAAGTAGTTATGCAGGATTAATTACAAATACTTTAATACTTTCAAGCTGAAAGGGATATTTTCCCAGTGATTTGGCAATTAAATTAGGTAATTAATTTTGCCTAGTTAGTTATCATAATAGCAATTGGGTTGTTTGAGTTGAGCAGGCTTTAAAGTGATATTTATAAAGTTGGGTGATTGATAAACGTCTAGTAAATCAATATCAAAAAAAAAGTAATTGACCAATTCCTATCGTTTTGTTTGTTGATTGATGAGCAAAAAGTTTAAAGAAAAACCTGACAAAATAAAATTATCTGCCAAAGTTGACCAAAATGGGAAATGGGGAATAACTTCATTTGTAGATGACTATGAATATAGCTACTTATCAAGGTTTTTTACATTTCCAAAAAGTCTGGAGCAGTTTTTTTTTATTCTGCTTTTGTTTTGTGTTAGATCAATCTCAGTTAACTAAGTTTTAGTTTTTTGTAATTTAAACAAGTAAAATTAAAAGTCTGGAGGAGTTTTTCTATGTCAGTTCGTTTGTATATTGGTAATTTGCCTAAAGAGGTAGTGGAACGTCAAGAACTGCAAGAAGTTTTTAAGGAAGAAGGAGAAAATGTTACCACTAAATTGATAACAGATCGTAAAACAGGCAAATGTCGTGGTTTTGGCTTTGTAACAGTCAAAAATGATGAACAAGTTGACCAAATCATTGAAAAGTATAATGGTTATCAGTTTAAAGAAACTCCTTTAAAGATTGAAAAGGCATTACCTCGTTCTAAAAATAAGGGTGACTCAGAAAATACTGAGACTGAACCTAAACCAATTACTAAAAACAACACTAGCAAAAGTAAAAAATCTCGTCGTGACAGGGATAAAGGAGGATCATCTAAAACTGTCAATAGTCCCAGCGCCAGTAATAATGAAGCAGTTCGACCTGACCCTCGTTGGGCTGATGCTTTAGCAGAACTAAAACAACGTTTGGCAGCTACCAGTAATTCTTAGGATTAGCTAGAGTGCGCTAGAACAGATCATGTAAGTTGGCATTGAAATTTGTCCCTGTGTAACGAAATGTAAAAAAATATCAAGTTAACTGCTTGGAGGAGTCAGGAGTTAGTATGCAAATATTAATCTAGCTAAACTTTTTCATGCCTACTTACTAAAACTAGATAGAAAAAATTACCAGACAGTTTGAGCCAGCTTTAAAAACAGACTGCTGAGTGCCAGATGCTTTTTTAATAGAGTTGTCGCCGAGTATAAAGTATATGGAAAAAATCGCCATAACTCAAGACATAACAATTATTTCATTTTTTGCTTTAGTAAATGGCTGGAAGCTTTAGAAAGCTTGTTTTTTTGCAATATTAAACATTATAAAGCGACAAATCTATTGAATATAGGTCATTAAGCGCCCAAACTAGTAATGTTCAATTTCCTACTAATTGTTGTGCTTTTCTCTGAAATAGAGATTCTATAGCTTACAGCACTTCCCGTCTTTATGAGAGGCACAGCTATAACTAAGGCATAACAATTATTTTATTTTTTTCTTGAGGAAATGGCTATAAAGTTTACAGAGCATGGGTATTGACAGCAGATATTCTAGAACTTATAAAACTTTTGACCTCAAAAATGCTATAGGCAGACATAGGAACTTGCAAGGAGTAGAAACATAGGCTCGACGATTAAATACATCGTATTTATTACGCTCAATAGCATCCAAAATCTTGCTGTAAAGCATAGAAGCTGAGCAAACAGGCCAACGAATATCAGAGCTTAAACACTTAATACCTCTCTCTGCATCTATAAAAAACTTACGCGCTCTGTGAATCTGAAATTTCATCAATTCTTGCCAACGCTCATCAATTACACCATTCAATAAATCTTCTTCAGTATAATCAAATAAAGCTAATTCTTGCAAAGGAAGATAAATCCTACCCCGACGAGCATCTTCTCCTACATCTCTTAAAATATTTGTAAGTTGATTAGCAATTCCTAGGGCGATCGCCTCTGATGTAGGAGAATAAATTTGTTGGCGGGAATTCCAGGGAGTATCAAAATTTGGTTCTTCTATGCCCATAACTGGAATAGTCATTAAACCAACTGTACCTGCGACTCGATAACAGTAAAGTTTTAGTTCCTCAAATGTTTGGTAGCGACTACTGTACAG
>JAKQYG010000464.1 GCA_023356515.1 Trichodesmium sp. MAG_R04
CACAAAGAAAAATATTTTCCTGATTAACAGTAGACATCTGCCTTCTCTGAAATTCTGAAATCCTACCCTTAGGATATAAACAGAAAATATTTATGTTTTTACTTTTTTTTACAGCGTTGATAGCGGCTGATCCTGTGTCACCTGATGTTGCTACTATAAGATTTATTCTTTTCTTTTCTTTTTCTAAAAAATGATCAAAAAGAGGGATGAGTAATTGCATTGCGAAGTCTTTGAAGGCTAAAGTTGGGCCATTGAATAGCTCCACGATTATTTCGTTTGTATTAAGCTCCTTGAATGATACACAGCCACTTTCTGTAAAGTTATTTGAATACGCTTCTTTAATAATCCTCTTCAATTGATCGGACTCTATTTCGTCACCAATAAATGGAGATAAAATAATTTCTGTTAAGTCCTCATAACTTACATTTCGATTAATATCTTTATGGTTTATATTTGGCCAATTTTCAGGAATAAATAGGCCTCCATCATTTGCTAAGCCAGCAAATAAAACTTCTCTAAACCCAAAGTAATCGCTGCCCCTTGTGCTTCTATACCTCATTTTTTTGCACCTTTTGTCTAATATAGTAGATATACATTATCATAATTACAAAAGACAACAAAAACCAGGTGACAGCATACTGGAGATGATTATTTGTTATATTAGAAGGCTCAAATTCAATCAGAACATTATCAGAATAGCTTTGGTCTAATAATTTTATCATATACTTACTAGAATTTAATTTATGATATTTATCCATTTCACTTGTATTGAGCAAATACCAGGTATTTGCAATTGTATCATTTTCTGGAATAAGCGGCTTTCGATCCTTCGAATAGATTAAAGCTCCTCTGATTTCTATCTCACTATTTTTGAAAACTTCATCTAATTCAAAATTATCTTTAGAGTCAAACGGTATCCAGCCAAGTATTACATAAATAAATTTTTTGCTAATCATTTGCAT
Organism: Trichodesmium sp. MAG_R04; assembly: GCA_023356515.1. Lineage (GTDB taxonomy): Bacteria > Cyanobacteriota > Cyanobacteriia > Cyanobacteriales > Microcoleaceae > Trichodesmium. The sequence goes on from JAKQYG010000464.1 coordinate 963, forward strand.
TGGTAAGACAATTTCATAACCAGACTCTCCTTTAAGATTAAATTTATAAAAAAACATTTTTTTACCAGTTAATAGTTGTCCTTTTACCGAAGTATTCATGAATTCATATTGAGAGTTCTCGTCGTTTGATGGAAATTCATCTAGTACAGAATTATAATTAGAATTAATTGACTCTATTAAATTATTTTTCCATTCGAGCCTTTGTGTTTGCCAAAAACAAAGCAAAAGAAGCAGTACGATTGTTGAAATAAATATTAAGTGGAAAAGAAGATTTTTAATCAATTAAAGTATTTATTAATATGAGCCCCAAACATAAATTGCTGCAAATAAAAATAGCCAAACAACATCAACAAAATGCCAATACCAAGCAGCAGCCTCAAACCCAAAATGATGGTCAGATTTAAAATGGCCAGCAATCGATCTTCCAAGGCAAACAATTAAGAATATTGTTCCAATTAGAACATGAAAGCCATGAAAGCCAGTCGCCATATAAAAAGTTGCTCCATAGATGTGCCCAGAAAATGAAAAATCAGCATGCATGTATTCATAAACCTGAAAACCAGTGAACACGACACCAAGTCCTACCGTGCACCATAGTCCCTGTATTAGCTCTTTTCTATTGCCTTCTAGCAATGCATGATGAGCCCAGGTAACTGTTGTTCCTGATAAAAGTAAGATTAACGTGTTGATTAGAGGTATATGCCATGGATCCATAAGATGAATATCTGGTGGAGGCCATATAGCTCCTATTTGTTCTGTAGGGAATAAGCTTGCGTTGAAATATGCCCAAAACCAAGCAACAAAGAACATAACTTCTGATGCAATAAATAAAGTCATGCCGTATCTAAGGCCAATTTGAACAACTGGAGTGTGATGACCTTGATGTTCGCCCTCTATAATCACATCTCTAAACCACATGTATGAGACATAGATAACAATTGCTAAACCAATTATCATTGTCCACATGTCATCGGTCCTAAAATAAACAACCGCACCAACGCATGCAATTAAAGCTCCAATAGATGCAAGAAGGGGCCAAGGACTTGGATCAACTAAATGGTATTCATGTGTTCTTTTTGTATTTTCTGAACTCATATCTAATTATGTATCACTGTTTTCATAAAAGGTATAGGACAAAGTAACTTCTGATAAATCAGAAATGTATTTATCATTTTCAATTTCAGGATCTATAAAAAATGAAACTGGCATAATTTTAGTTTCGTTAGCCATGAGCTCCGTTTCTTGAAAACAAAAGCATTCAATTTTGTTAAAGTACTTTCCTGCCTCAGTTGGTGATACATTATAAACAGCTGTACCGCTTAGAGTTTGGTCTGTATTATTCTCTATCACATAATTAATCAGTTTATTTTCACCTATCTTTAATTGATGAATTCTTTGCTCAGGATAGAATTCCCAATCGAGGGTAGAACCAACGTTGGAGTCTAATCTAACATTGATAGTTTTATCGATAGAATAAATGCTTTCAGAAGAATACACATTTGGAGTGCCTCCAAATCCTGTAACTTTACAAAAATAGTTGTATAGAGGCACTGACGCATAAGCTAAAGCGATCATAGTGATAACTATTCCTATTAATCCAATCGCAGTGATGCTGTTGTTTGACTTGATAAAATTCATTTAAATAGTTCCCAACTTATAAACAGTGTAAGAGAAAAATAAAGCTACAAAGAAAACTAGTACGAGGGCAGTTATAATATTTCTTTTTTTTATTTTTTTATCCATCAGTAAATATTCCATAGTAAATTGTCGATTAATAGAATTGAGAAAATATTAAACAGATAAATAATTGAAAAATAAAACAGCATTTGAGCTTTTCGCTCAAGTAAGCCATCTTTCAACCACGATCTTTTGAGATCAAATGCCAAATAAATGAAAAAAATACTTAGAGCTGTTGACGAAACTCCAAAGAACAAAGAATAGTATGAACTCATAATTAAAGTAAGTGGCAATAAGGTAATCGAATATGCGATAATTAAATTTATCGTTTTACGCTCACCAACAATCAGTGGCATCATTGGAATTCCGGCCTTTTTGTAATCATCTGATTTATAAAGTGCAAGAGCCCAGAAGTGAGGAGGCGTCCATAGAAAAATTAACATGAAAAGAAGGCAAATCTCAGTTGAGATTCCTCCTGTCACAACTGCCCAACCGATCATCGGAGGAAAGGCTCCCGCTGCACCTCCTATCACAATATTTTGAGGTGTCCTCTTTTTAAGCCATATTGTGTAAACAAATATATAAAAGCAAATTGTCAATAAAAGTAATCCTGCAGCTGCTAAATCGACTAATTGTGAACTAGACGTGAACTGCGAGATGCCTGGCTTATTCTAGAAACCCGGTTTCTAAGCCTCAGCAAGTTCCAGTAAGTTCCACCAAGTTCCAACACTTTTAAGAG
>JAKQYG010000465.1 GCA_023356515.1 Trichodesmium sp. MAG_R04
TGCCAGAACCTCCCCATCCGTGCAAAAATACCATGACTGGTTTTGATTTTTCTCTAGAACTTGATGTCTTTATCCATTCATAGTAATGTTCAACACCATTGATATTTATATAAGATGTTTTTTGTTCTGTCTTCACTCTAACTGGGCTCCTGATTTTGATGATTTTTTTTAATTTATAAATTATATAACAAAAAGTGAATTGCTATTACTCTTATCAAAATAATTGTATTTAAAATCCTACCTTGTAAGGTAAAATCCTCTGATACCATTTCTCAAAATATTTTCTACATTTTATTTAGTAGCCATAAAACATAAGGATAATTTATATTAACTTAGCTTTAATTAGTACAATGGTTATTCTACCTATATTAATTATTTAATAACTGAAGTACTGGCTAATACCAATTTAATAAATATTTGCTACAAATGTATCGAGAATTTTTTAGAATTCAGGATTCAGGAAGACCGAGTCAGAATAAATTGTTTCAATACCATTTTTAGGTTCAGAAATTATATTTTTTTCAAAATCTTAAAAGCTGCTTAATTCTCCATAGTTTTCTAATATTTTTCTGATAAATTCTGCTGCTGTTATAGGTGTTGCTGTTTCTACTTCAATACTGTTTTGATGTAGCCACCAACCTGAAGTAGTGTGAGGCGATCGCCATATTTCTAAATGTTCTACGGATGGATAAGCATAAAAGCTCTGGTCACTACGTCCTAAAAGTCCCCAACTCCAATGGGTGAAATAGTCGTGACTCACTCTATAGATAGGAAAATTCCCAGTTAAAGGCATTCCCCACCCATCAATAGCTACAAAAGCTTTTACTTGTCCGCCTTGGAGTTGCCAAGTACAAGCTGCTCCTACTGCTCCTACCACTCCTGCGCTAAAGGCAATAAATAGTAATGGTACATCTATAGTTATAGATTTAGCATACCATAAAAATTTTGATATGTCAATGACAGAGTAGGGAGTATAGTCTTGAGTTGGGCATACTAAGAAGTGGCTGGAATCAGAGAAACTCCGCCAATTAACAAATAATCCCTCCAAGAATTGATCTGTTAGCTTTAACTCATGTATTCCTGGGCAAATTACTACAGTCATATCAAATTTAAAGGCACTTATGCTGAGGATAAAGGACAAAAGTATCTGCTTAGTCAATGGGGGTAAGAAGAGAAAAATTAGGTAGTGCATCAGTAAAGTGTGGGATAAGTATAATGGTCGTTCCAACTCCAAGGAGCGATGGCCAACTCAGCTCTTTGTGCAGCAGTATTTTCTTTGCGACTATGAACCCAAATCCAATTGAAATAGGCGATCGCTAACCTCACTGTTATCTCACCGGGTGTGCCCAGACCTTACCAAATTTATTCTGTCGGCGATGCCATCTACCTATTTGCCGACGATAGTATAGAGTGTCAAAAGTTGAGCATGAAAGTTTGTCCACATTCGGGACAATAGTATCGTTGAGTTCCTTTACTGGTTTTTCCGTGCTTATGGGGTTTATGATGACTACACAGAGGGAATTCCATAATTATTTCTACAATAATGGGACTATATTCATCTTAATCATTCCCACACTTTTTTGATGCACTACCAAAAATTACAGCTAGTATTGTAAAATATAATCAGAGAAAAGAGAAATTAGTGGCCACGTAAGTGTAATCAATTGACCCAAAAAAGATTGCAGATAAAGAAGTGCATCAAACTGCTGAAGAATGTCTCAACAAAAATTAAAAGCTTTAATATAATCTTAATCAAAAAGCTTTAATATAATCTTAATCATTCTAGTATCTATCCCCCCAATGGGGAATGCTATACTTATCACAGAGAGAAATTGCTAATTTTCTTTGATTAAGTTAATTAATAAATATAACTAGAGGAGCAAAACGTGGTTACTACTCCAGAAAAAATTCAAAACCCAACAAATTCTGAATCTCCCAGTCAAGACAGAGTAGCAGTACTATTAATGGGATATGGTGAAGTAGAAAGTTATGAAGATTTTGCCAATTATAATGAACAGGCATTAAACTTACTCACGGCTAAATTTGCTCCTGTTCCTACCTGGATATATCCTCCTTTAGCAAAGTTATTGGCTATTTTTGATCTCCATGAATGGAGCCATCAACATGGTAATTTTATCTCTCCTCATAATGCTATTTTTGAAAGCCAACGAGCAGGAATAGAAAACAATCTTCAAGTGAAATGGGGCGATCGCGTCAAAGTTTTCAAAGCTTTTAACTTCTGTGCTCCCTACTTACCAGAACAAGTATTAACAGAAATTAAATCTGAAGGATTTGATAAATTATTGATTTATCCTTTGTTAGTAGTTGACTCTATTTTTACTAGTGGAATTGCTGTCGAACAAGTTAACAAAGCATTGGTAAAATTAGCAGATAAAACAGAACATTGGATTAAAGGTCAACGTTATATTCCTTCTTTTTATAACGAACCTGATTATATTAATTTAATGGCAAAAATGGTAGAAGAACAAATTGCTGAAGACTTAGCAGTTGCTCATTTACCATCTCAAATTGGCATTGTTTTAACAAATCATGGTTGCCCTCATAAAGCAAAAGGTTTTACTTCTGGAATTGATGAGAGTCAATCACTTTATGAGTCAGTGCGGAAGCGTTTGATTAATAGTTTTCCTTTAATTTCTGTAGGTTGGCTAAACCACGATACTCCACTTATTGAATGGACTCAACCAGATACTAAAACTGCTGCTAAAAATCTCATAGAATTAGGTGCAACAGCTATTATATTTATGCCTATTGGTTTTGCTACAGAAAATCACGAAACATTATTAGATGTGGAACATATTGTTGAAAGTTTGCGTCGGAAATATCCAGAGGTAACTTATCGGCAAATGCCTTGTGTTAATGACTCCCCAGAATTTTTGCAGATGGCTGCGGAGTGGGCTAACCTTTATATTGAGGAGTTATTGAATGAAAGTGCTTTAGCCGTTAACCCTTCTTTGGCAGTAGCACAGGCAAAGTTAACTGATAGTTATAGTCACGATGGGGAGCATGGGCATTCTCATGGTCATCATCACCATCATCACCACCATGATCATCATCATCATTAAACCTATCCAAAAAGCCACGTTTGGAAAAGGTGGGTAAGGGTTCGATAGCCTTTTGTAGAGAAGTTTATTAGCAAGAAGTTAGGAATCTGAGTTTAATTTCCCTGGTGCATTTAAAGCTAGTCGTAAAAGGGGAACTAAACAGCAAGAGGCAGGTAAATTAAGGTCTATCAGAGACCGAGTACAATCCATAAAGTTTAGGGTCGAAGACTTTAAAAAAGGTACTTGGTTGCCAATGCTAACAAAAGGATTAAACTTCCAAACATCAGAGTTAATTCCGAGTT
>JAKQYG010000466.1 GCA_023356515.1 Trichodesmium sp. MAG_R04
GCTTACCGTAGTGAGTATGTCCATATTTGATGATTTTAGTAGATTGGCATTTAGGACAGTGCATAGCTATAAAATTAAATTTTAATTTATATTTTACCATTACTATGCAGGACTACCCAAAAATTTAATAATTACTCTCTCATCAATACGGATTTGGTATCACATCTATTTTAGAATCCCCAACCTTTTTTACCATTTGGCAAAGTCGTCCACCTATTAGTTTTTGCCGTTTCTAGTTGACGATTACTTACCATTGCATTTGTCAGGTTAGCACCACACAAATTAGCACCCCTTAAATTTGCACTCTTCAAAAAAGCATTTTTCATGTCTGCACCCTGCAAGTTACAATCTGCCAAACTAGCTGTACTTAAATAAGCTTTAGTCAGATTTGCATTTTTAAGAATAGTATTAGTTAAATTAGCATGACCAAGATCAGCATCAGATAAATCTGCACCTTGCAAATTAGTTTCACACAAATTTGCCCCATAAAAATTCGCTTCAGATAATCTAGTATTACGCAAATCCAAGCAACTTAAATCACAGTTAGCAAAATCTCTTTGACCTTTCAAATAAGCACTACGCAAAGTTGCAGCAGTCCATTTTTTGGGAGTTTTATTACCCAATTGTGTTATATTGGCCGCTTTGCTTTTTGAAGATATTGTCGTTAAATATCCCTGGGTAATTTCTGACCTCATTTTAACAGAATGAGGCTTAACTCGATTTGTAGAGTTTTTTTCTAAACGAGATTTACGCTCCCGAATTTTTTGAGCAATTTTAGTACTGGGAGATATCCATGAAGGATCATTTTTATTGTCATTAAAAACTGTAGGTTCATCTTGAAATATAGTTTTAACAGCATTATCTGGGTTTGGTTGTATCTGTTTTTTCTCAGTTTTTTTTGTATTCAAAGCTGCTGAAAGTTCTTCTACTGACTGGAAGCGATGTCGAACAGAAACTTCTACCATTTTATCCAAGATTTTCCCAAACCAATCACTAATATTAACTTGAGAACGCCAGAGAATTTCACCATTAATCTGATCATAACCAAAATTGCTGGGAGTTTTTCCTGTCAGTAGGAAAATGGTAGTTACTCCCAAAGCATAAATATCGCTTGCATATACAGGTCGCAAAGCAATTTGTTCTGGTGGCGCAAAACCTGAAGTACCAATAGAGATGTTTGTAAAAGCAGTTTCTCCTGTACCACCTGATATGTAAGTTTGATTCACATGATCTTTGACAGCACCAAAGTCAATCAGTACTAAATGACCATCTTGACTTCGTCTGATAATATTTGCAGGTTTAATATCCCGGTGGATTACTCCTTGAGTATGTACATAATCTATTACTGGCAAAATTTCAATGATAAATTTTTTCGCTTGTTCTTCAGTAAAGATACCGTGTTTTTTGACTTCCTGTTTTAAGGTTGAACCACTTACATATTCTTGAACTAGATGAAAATGTTTCTTCCATTCAAAATAACCTAATAATCTGGGAATTTGAGGATGGTGACCAATTTTTCCTAGTGTCTCTGCTTCTCGCTCAAATAGTTTTCTAGCCATCTCTAATACACTTGCTGTTGTAGTAGATGGGCATAATTCTTTAATTACACAAATGGGATCTCCTGGTAAAGATGTATCTTTAGCTAGAAAAGTTGCTCCAAAACCTCCTTTGCCAATAGGTTTAATAATTCTATAGCGATCACGCAAAATTAACCCAGAACCACAAGCTTGACATTTTTTAACACTATTTGGATTTTGAGGTCTAGGACAGGCAGGATTGATACAATAGCTCATCTTAATATATACTAATATTTAGTTAATTTTTTTTTCAAACAACCAATTTTTTAATTTCATTTATTGGTTCTCACTACCAAATGTTGAAGCCAGAGCCTTGAAATACTGAAGTTTATTTTTTCATCCCTAGTTACGGGCAAGAGGCTTAAGACTTTATTTTTTGTCATATTAAAATTATACTTAATCTATAATAGATTAATTATAATCTATGGTTTTATCCAAACAAATCTCACTTCAAAAAAATGTTGATTAAAACTCAGTTCTTAAAGAATGAGATTTGATCTAAATTTTATTTTTTAAGTTATCACTACAATGATAACAAAAAATACACTTCTATTATGTATAGTAGAAAACTATAACTGTTAAGTATTAAGTACTAAGTACAGGACTTACATATATGTACTACATATAGTGATAGATAGTGCCATTTTAAGCTCCATATAATGTTTTCAATGTGAATTTGCATAAATCCTGAAATATTCAGTAGATAGGCATTAGAATTTGTTCCTATGTAACTAAATATAAATTGACTTCAAATTAACTCTATAGAGGAGCTCAGAGTTGTTTGACAAAATTTAATATAGTTTAGCTTTTTTGTGTGTACCTACTTAGGTCTGCTGAAAAAGTGTTTTTCAGAAGCCGGGGAATAGGCAAGCAATTTGCATGCAACTTCCCTAGAGAACAATAGGAACAGGACTTACGCAGTGCCGCCATATATAGTGTATTATTGAGAATAAATTCAGATATTTACACTAAAAGTAGTGCCTTTATGTAAGTCCTGAGGAAATCTATAGAGGAGGTAGTCGGATATATTTGTCCCTTGATTTTTTTGCCATGGGACCTTTATGTATAAATACTTTAATGTTTAATCAGCAAGCCCTACTCTAAGTATCAGCTTGAGTGTTTTGTAATTTACCTTTCAGAACTTATAACAATTTCATGAATTTAAACAATATTAATATATATCCTACAAATTTTACTTCTGAGTTCTGAGTTTGCTAAAGTCTCAACCACTAGAGAGATAAAATGTGACTTGAGGCCATAAAGTAAGTACCTGGATAGAATTAATTGTGCACTTTTGATTGTTCTGTTATAGAGCCATCAAAACAAATTTATCAGGACTTACGCAGAATCACTTAATCTAGTAGTAGTGAACAACCGTTAAACACTACAGATGAGTGTATAGTTTAATGTTTTGCGCAAGTCCTAGTCCACCTACTTATGGCCTAAGAGAGCAAGATATTTGCTCTACTAGTCCGTCTAACTTTAAAATGTGGGTTGAAAAAACCTAACCCAATCTTCTTCCCTACAAAGAGAGGGATCTGAGGAAAGGTCTAAAACTTACCCACAAAATAAATCTAGACACCCTACTATTATGGCTAAAGATTGGGAATTATTAAAAAATGCGTATCTCTCTGAAATGGCTGCAGGAACTGGTAGATATCAAAATTACTCCAGAAGAGCTAGCTAAAACTCTGACAATGGCAGGCTTCGAGGTAGAAGAAATAGAAGATCGAAGCACTTGGTCAGCAGGGGTAGTATTAGGAAAAATACTAGAAGCTAACAAGC
>JAKQYG010000467.1 GCA_023356515.1 Trichodesmium sp. MAG_R04
AGAAAATTAAACTGGCAATTAAGAGGATAAATACTCGCCAAGACTGTCGTGGCATTGACCAGTAGATTCCTAATACTATTAATAAAAATAGAGCATAGTTAAAGGAGATAAAAGTCATTTCAATTTTCAGTTTTCAGTTTTTAGTACTTACTGAAAAATTGGGTTTAAAGCCTTGCCCTTCTAGGACAACTTTTTAGTTTATTTTTTTTCAAAGGTTATGTTATCATCCTTTTTAGTTCACGGGAAATATATTAGTTGCGGGTGGGCAATTCGAGACAAAAACGGACAGGTCGGCCAGTAGCCAGACCACTGCTAAAGTAGTAGCAGCCTGTGAAATGTCAATCCGCTGAGGGGGTAGGGCTCGATAGGTAACCCAGTGCCTTTAGGCCGGGGAGTTAATCATAGTTTTTGACTTTTGACTGATTGTTGATTGGACAAACTAACCTATAATTATTATGTAGTCAAGATTACAGCGAAAAAATAAAAAAACTGCTCAAGTACTTGTCAAAATTATGTTTAGTTTGCTATTATAGTAAGAGTGAGAAAAAGCCGGGATAGCTCAGTCGGTAGAGCAGAGGACTGAAAATCCTCGTGTCGGCGGTTCAAGCCCGCCTCCTGGCATTTATAATTATAAGCCTCCCTATTTTTTCCATGGTTCGTGGCCAAATTTATTTTCTGGAATCGTATTAGGTAATGCGTCCGCCTTTAAGTTTGGCTATTTTTTCTTAATTGAAATAGATCCATTTATAAATCAGACAATGAGCGATCGCCTTACTCAACTAAGACTTCAAACGTTTCTGTAACCAACTTTCTAAATCTGCCAAACTATTAAAACTTAAAAATACCTTCATCAAATCTTCCATATTTGCCAAAGGTAAATCTTCTATCTGACTACTAATCTCATTATTAAGCTCTCCAAAACGTTGAGTTATTAATAGCTTGACAAGAGCGATAGTTTGATTAAGCCGTGCTTGTTCTTCTGCATAAGCTATCCGTCCTCTTTCATCTTGCATAGCTATCTCTCGGTTTTCAACTATCTCTAACTCTTCTGGAGTCATATTAATAAAGAAAGATTTTTTTTAAAAGCATAATCAACTTTAGGATTGATAAATTTCATAGTAGTATTTCTCCTGATAAAGGTTCCTGTAAACAACTTTCCAAATCGGCCATTCTATTAAAACTTAAAAATACCTTCACCAAACCCTCCACATCTTCTAAAGGCAAAACTTCTATTTGAGTATTCCTTCCTACAAAAACCTCTCCAATTTTCCATTCCCCTACTTTTCCCTCTCGGCATTCCATACTACACGAAATCCAATAAAGTGTTTGTGGAAGTTGCGCTTATAGTCGTTGATGCGATACGCAGAACGACAATGATTAGGATAGAAGTTCCAGGAACCCCCCCGCAGTGGAGAAAAGTTTTCATTTCCAGTTTCCCAAGCACTTCCGTCTGTAGGAGCCCCTTCATAGTTATTATGCAAAACATCCTGACACCACTCCCACACATTACCGTGCATATCGTATAAACCAAAGGCATTGGGAGGATAACTTCCTACATCTGTTGTTTCTCCAGGATATTTTCCTTTGGGTGCATTACCATAAATGTAGTTACTATTATAGTTAACTAACTCAGACGTTATAGTTTCGCCAAAATAAAAAGGTGTGGTTGTTCCTGCACGGCAAGCATATTCCCATTGACTTTCACTGGGTAGTCTGTAGTTTTTCCCGGTTTTCTCAGATAGCTTTTGACAAAATTCTATCCCGTGGTACCAATTTACTTTTTCTACAGGTCGGTTTGCCCCTTTTAACTTAGAAGGGTTATTTCCGATAATTGCTTGGTATTGGTTTTGAGTAATGGGATATTTGCTCATATAAAAGGGTTGAATAGTTACTTGATGTTGGGGACCTTCACTAGGGTTTCTTTTCGCTTCATATTCTGGGGAGCCCATGATAAAGTTTCCTCCAGGGATATAAATTATTTCCAACTTAATGTCATTACCTAAGTTTTCTATTTTTTGTCTGGCGCTTCCCTGGGTACGATGAATAATATGGCCAGAGTTGTTGACCCTTACAATTTCAAAAGTGAATAGTTCTCCTTTTTCTGATTCAGATGTTGGTGGTTGAGTCATTTCAATTAAAAGAATTTAATTATTTCTGTATGATAATTGATTTTATTTTTTATTTTTGGAGAGGTCTATTAGAAAAAAAATAGGGAAAAGCGATCGCTCATTATCCTTTGAGTCGATCTCTTTGTTTAAGTGGACTGAGTTTTTTTGACCATAAAATGTAATTAATAGCCATCTGCTAAAATGACTATTCAAGATTTTTCCTTAAGTCTAAATATTTACTCAAATTTTCTGGCTTTTATGTCCTATTATTTTAATGAATTTACCAATTATTTATCATCCTAATTATGTTGCACCAATGCCATTTGGTCATCGCTTTCCCATGGCAAAATTTAAATTACTTTATGAAATGTTATTGGCAGATGAAATAACAAATAAATCTCATGTTTTTAACCCAAATTTTCCACCTTTAGAATGGATAGAATTAATACATCATCGCAACTATATAGAAGAATATTGTCAGGGCACTTTAGATGCAAAAGCACAAAGACGTATTGGTTTGCCCTGGAGTAAAGCATTAGCAAATCGAACTTGCATTGCTGTGGGTGGTACAATATTAACAGCACAGTTAGCACTCAGATATGGTTTAGCTTGCAATACTGCTGGCGGTACTCATCACGCATTTCCTAATTATGGGTCTGGGTTTTGTATTTTTAATGATTTAGCGATCGCCACTCGTGTGATGCAAAAATTAGGATTAGCTAAAACAGTTCTAATAGTAGACTTAGATGTGCATCAAGGAGATGGCACTGCCTGGATATTTCAAAATGATTCTACTGTATTTACATTTTCCATGCATTGTGGTATAAATTTTCCCAGTATAAAACAAGTTAGTGATTTAGACGTACCTTTGCCAGAGGGGATGGGTGACGATCGCTATCTCCAGACATTAGCAGCATACCTACCAGATTTGCTATCAGAAGTCAAGCCAGATTTGGTATTGTATGATGCAGGAGTTGATACCCACATCCATGATGCTTTGGGAAAATTAGCTTTGACAGATACAGGAATATTTCGACGGGAGATGCAAGTATTGAGTACCTGTATGGGAGCAGGTTATCCAGTCGCTTGCGTTATTGGTGGTGGGTATACTAAGGATATGAATTCATTGGTTTACACTCATTCATTATTACTTCTAACTGGCGCGTAGTACTATAACTTCTCAAAGTCGATACTGTTGAAACACATCTCGGGCAGCACGATGTAATAATGAATGAGTGTAAACCAATG
>JAKQYG010000468.1 GCA_023356515.1 Trichodesmium sp. MAG_R04
GTATTTCCGTACCACTATTTGTTTGTAATGTCAATTTACTTTGGCCTGGATTAACATAAATATTATTTAGTGCTTGTCGTTGAATTTTAAACCAGAAAAAAGTAGTAGCTATAACTATTACAAAACCAGAAACAACCCCCATTGTTATCAAATTATTCCGCTTTTTTTCTACTGCTAATGCTTCCCGTCGTCGCAGTTGTGCCATTGCCTCATCCACCAAGTCAGTCGGGAGCTTTAGCTCTTGTAAAATCTCCTCCATTTGCTCTCGGTCAATTTCTTGGTCCCGAAGCTGAGATAACCGCTCAACTTCTCCTACCAGTTTAGTAAATTCTGCTTGTGTTAGCCGTTCTTCTGCCATAGATATTAAGGAAAGAAAAATTATACTAATAGCGATCGCTAATTTTTCTTAGTAGTTTATGGGAATGTATTACGGCCATAAAATCTGGCAACTATATCTATTATACAGAGTAAAGAATAAAGGTTATCCTCGACATATTTGTTGTACCATTGATTTTATAGATGCTTCTAAAAATTTGATATGACCTTTCACCAAAATAATTTATGGGGAGCCTTCAATTTGCTACTTAACATCTGATTTCGACGGTTATCTTCCAATAACAATAAACGGAAAGGGTGCAAACAAACCTGCCAAGGAAAAGAATGATTTTTAATTTGATGCCATTTTTCCTTAAATACCTCTGCTTGCAAATGGTAGTCAAAAGCATTAATTGCAGGTTGATATAATTTCAAATATAAAGTCATCCGATGTTGAGTTTCGCTGGTTGCTGCCAACCAACAGGGGAAAGTATTCGGTTGGTTTGCTTCCTCCGTAAAAGTAATCTGGTGAGCACGAATACCAACGTGAGATAAATCTTCTGGAATAGGTTCCACAATATCAAGACTGCATCCCCACTCAACAGCTTCTATTTTATGATCATTTATAATTACCACTTGAGAAAAGTTCTTACAACCAGTTAACTGAGCAACTCTCAAACTGGTAGAATATTCAAAAATATCCTGCTTGAAGCCATGAGTCAGAATAATTCCATCATCAACCACTAACAAATGTTGGCAAATGCGGTAAGCCTCCTCCAAGTTATGAGTTACCAGCAACGTTACTCCTCGATAATTTTCTAGAGTGGCAATAACCAATGTTTCAATTTGATGTCGTAGGTGAGTATCTAATGCGGAAAAAGCTTCATCTAATAACAAAGCATCTGGTTGACTTGCTAATGCTCGCGCCAAAGCAACCCTTTGTTGCTGACCCCCAGAAAGTTCCCCTGGATATCGTTTTTCATATCCTGGTAACTGGACTGCCACAAGATGCGCTCCCACTTGTTGTTGAATCTCCTTTAACGACAAACCTTTCGGCAAACCAAAAGCAATATTTTCAGCCACAGTCAAATGGGGGAAAAGAGCATAGTTTTGAAATAAATAACCAACGTGGCGATCGCGACTAGGTAAATTAATATTCTGTTCCCCATCGAATAATACTCGCCCATTTAAAACAATACGTCCTTGAGTAGGAGTTTCCAAACCAGCAATACAACGCAGAATCATACTTTTACCAGCACCAGAACCTCCTAATACCCCTACTCGTTTGTTATTAGCGCTGAAAGCAACATCTAACATAAATCCGGGAAGTTGCTTTTGGATATCTACAAATAGACTTTGTGACCGGGTCCGGGAATTGAAGGTAACAGGTTTGGCTTTAACTTTAGGTACAGAACGGACATCAATAATTTCCTTTTCTGTTTTGTGTACCATGCGCTTTTTAATTTGAGATTCTGACCAAAAGTTAACACCAGTTATCACTCCAAGAGATATAGCTAAAATGACCAACACCCAAATAAGTGCTTCTTTCATATTTCCGCTTTCAGAAGCAAAGAAAATAGCAATGGGAATAGTTTGAGTTTTACCAGGAATGCTACCTGCTAACATTAAAGTTGCACCAAACTCCCCCAGAGATCTAGCAAAAGCTAATAATATTCCAGCAATTATTCCTGGTTTTGCCAAGGGGAACAAAATTTGCCAAAATACCCTCCATTCAGAAGCCCCTAAAGTTCTAGCACAAGCAAGCAAACTAGTATCAATTTGATTAAAAGCTGCTAGTGATGTTTTGTACATTAGAGGAAATGAGACTACAGTAGCGGCTATGACAGTAGCAGGCCAAGTAAAAATTAATGTTATCCCCATAGAAGAGAGTAAATGACCAAGGGGACCATTTCTACCTAGCAGTAATAATAATAGAAAACCTGTAACGGTTGGAGGCAATACCAGAGGAGATGTTAAGATAGCATCAATTAATCCTTTGTTCTTACCACGATATCCTAACATCCAACGTGCTGTTGCGATGCCGAGGAAAAAGGTAATAATTGTAGTTACTGTTGCAGTTTTTAGGGATATCCAAGCAGGAGAAAAGTCTAAGTTCATTATTATTTTTTTTAATAAAGGGTAGTTTTAAGCATGATATATACAGAAGATTTCATCTTTGTAAAAATTACTCCAGGAACGCTACGAATAAATAAAGGTAAAAGATGTCCGAAAACTTCTGGAGGAATAGCAACCACCCCATATAGAGCTAACAATGCACCGAGGAAGACATGGCGAGTTCTGGCACCTCCTCCTGTGCCAATAATTAGCTTTTTCGTCTCTAACAAACTTCCTAATGCGTCACGCACAGGATAGGTAGCACTTCGTCCTTTATCCAGAATAGAATGCCCTCCTATTTTGACCACATGAGTATCAGGAAGCATCGGAATAACTGGTGCTTCAAAAGATTAAATCTGTAGGTAGCATAGACGGTACCCAGTTGGGAGCGACTTCGGTTAGTAACTCGGTTTTGGGAGATGTTTCTGTAGTAATGGTTAGCCCCCTAGATTATATTTTCATTATTAAGCTTACCATAGATTAAATAGCAGGACTTACCTAAGTGTCACCAAACTTCTAGCTATGTAGAGAATTCTGCCATTCGCCCTCACACTCAGGATGGGAGGGCGGGTAAGTCCTGAGGGTTGAGCTGCGTAACATCAGTTATTAAGCTTGCTGTTACCGATGTTCTCGAGAATTAGACCGAATCAGGATCTAGCCCTAACTCTCTTAGTTTAGCAGCCAGACGTTCAGCGCGTTGCTGTTCTTGTTCAGCACGTTGACGTTCTTGTTCAGCACGTTGACGCTCTTGTTCAGCGCGTTGCTGTTCTTGTTCAGTGCGTTGACGTTCTTGTTCAGCACGTTGACGCTCTTGTTCAGCTACTTCCCCTGGTAATAATACCAAATTTCCTTGGGAGTCTAAAAATCGTAACCATACTGCCGACTCTTGCAGAATAGTTCCTTCCCAAGTACCTAACCA
>JAKQYG010000469.1 GCA_023356515.1 Trichodesmium sp. MAG_R04
CAAAGAAATTCGTCAAAAATATCAGAATATTATCAATTGGGAAAAGCTCAAATATTTTTCTGATGTTCGAGGTATTAGGATTGAAGATGATGTTTTAGTTACCACAAAAGGTGCTGAAGTTTTGACTCAAGAATTACCAAGTAATATAGATGCAATTGAAAATTTACTTTAACCATTTAATGGTCATTTCAGTTATCATTACACATATTGTGAGATTGTTGATCTTATTCAACCAGTGATGAAATACTTATTTCTGAAGCTACACTAATAGAGGCAGGAGAGTCACTTTTAAGAATTGATGGGCAAAAATTAGTACAGCCAAAAGGAGTTAAACAACCTATTAATATTTATAATATTGGCTGGATTGCTGGAGAATATAATATTTTTTTACAAAAGGAAGAAGAAATATTTTTAGACTTGGCTGAAGAAATGCTTATTCAATATATAATTTTAGAAGGTAAGCACATTGGCGAAAACCTATTTTCTGGTAGTTTAGTGAAACTGTCTGCTAAAGGAGCATTGGTAAAATCTGATTCCCAAGAAACCAACTCTATACCTTCTGTACTTACTAATATTAAAATCAATTTATTCCCTTCTAATAACTTAGGAGCAATAGCAGAAAATATTTATGGGAAGGTTTTAGATAAAACTGTAGGGTCTGGATATTTTTATATTTTATTTACTTCTAAACCACCAGAAGTAAAAACTTTACTTGATCCTCAATATAGTAAATTGATGCCATTTCGCTAAAGTCAAAAACTAAGAGTAAAAATTTAAAATTTATCGTGATTCCCCAAAATAATGTAGTAAAATAACAAAAAATTATATTAATTGAGCATTGCTTTTTATGACAAAAAAATCTCTCAGGCAATTAGATAGAAAGACAAGCTTTTTAGAAAAAATTCCTTTAACATACATCTTAGTTATTCCTTTTCTATT
The DNA here is from genome assembly GCA_023356515.1 of Trichodesmium sp. MAG_R04. Taxonomy (GTDB): domain Bacteria; phylum Cyanobacteriota; class Cyanobacteriia; order Cyanobacteriales; family Microcoleaceae; genus Trichodesmium. The sequence goes on from JAKQYG010000469.1 coordinate 940, forward strand.
GCAGCTCTTGATTGTAGTCGGATTAACAGGATGGTTATCTTTTCGCAATGGGCAAAAAGCTATTAATAACCTAGCTGGTAAATTGAGTAGAGAAAGTGCTTCCCGTATCAATGAGAAATTAAATAACTATTTACAGACCCCTCATCGGATAAATCAATTAACTGCTTATGCTGTCCAGCTAGACTTTCTGAGTATATTCCCAGTCCAAGGTGAAGATCTTTTTTGGCTACAAATGAATTTGTTTAAGTCAATTCAATGGATTTATTGCGGTAGTCCTCAAAAAGGTGAATTTCTAGGGGTAACAAGACTAGGAAAAAATGATACTTTGTACTTAAGTGAAAGTAACGAATCGACTGATTTTTTGCGTAATAACTATACTCTAGACAGTCAAGGTAACAAAATTGGACAATCTTCTCAAAGAATTGATATTCCATATGATTCTCGAAATCGTCCCTGGTATCAAGCAGGTATTAAGGCAGGTAAAGCTCAATGGAGTAAAATTTACAAAGATTTGGACACTGAAGAACCTTTAATTAGTGCTGCTTTGCCAGTATACGATCGCCAAAATAATCTCAAAGCAGTATGTGGTAATGATATTTACTTATCTAAAGAACTAAGCGAATTCCTCAAAAATATAGAAATAGGCCAGACTGGACAAGCTTTTATTCTAGATACAGAAGGTACTCTAATAGCAAGTTCAATCACAGAAGCAGAATTGGAAGATAAAGATAGATTAGGATTTCAAAAAGCTGTAGATAGTAATAATTCACTAATAAAATCAGCAACACAATATTTGACAGAGCAATACAAAGAATTAAGTCAAATTGACACTATAAAACAACTTAAATTTGAGATAGATGGTAAAAAAATATTTATACAAGTTACAACACCTTATAAGGATGAATATGGTCTTCATTGGTTGACGGTAGTAGTCATCCCAGAAAGCGAGTTTATGGGACAAATAAATGAGAATACTAAATCAACCGTTATACTGTGTATTCTTGCTTTGGTAATAGCTTTATGTTTAGGACTATTAATAGTAAACTTGATAACTAAACCAATCAAAAAATTATCAAAAGTAGCTTCCACAATTTCTCATGGAGAACTAAATCAAAATTTACCAATTAAAGGATTCAAAGAGTTAGTTATCTTAGCTGAATCTTTTAATACAATGACAAAACAGTTAGCAGAATTATTCAATAATCTAGAAAATAAAAATCAGGAGTTGCAACACTTAGACCAACTTAAGGATGAATTTTTAGCAAACACATCCCATGAACTGCGTACACCTCTCCATGGAATTATTGGCATAGCAGAGTCCATGATGGATGGTGCTACCGGTCCTGTCTCAGAATTGCAGAAAAAGAATCTATCAATGATTGTTGGCAGTGGACATCGTTTAGCTAACTTAGTCAATGATATTCTTGATTTTTCCAAACTACGACACCGCAGCATCAAACTACAAATGCGTTCAGTAGGTATGCGAGAAGTTACTGAAATAATCCTCGCTTTTTCTCGGATCATCTTGGGAGAGAAAGATTTACAGCTTATTAATGCTATTCCATCAGATTTCCCACCTGTAGAAGCAGATGAAAATCGCATTCAGCAAATTCTGCATAACTTGGTGGGAAATGCTATCAAATTTACAGACTCCGGTGTCATCAGAGTCTCAGCAGAATTAATCGATATTAATAACAAGCAAAAAATGGCAATTACTGTCTCTGACACTGGTATTGGTATTCCTGAAGATAAACATCAGGTAATTTTTGCATCTTTTGAACAAGGAGATGGATCTACAGAGCGTCAATATGGTGGCACAGGTTTAGGTTTACCAATTACAAAAAAATTAGTTGAATTACACGGTGGTACTATTTCGGTAAAATCGACTTTTGGTATTGGTTCAGAGTTTACTTTTACTCTGAATGTCTCTGAAAAACCTGCACAAAATAAAATTCTTGAATCTTCTCCCCAAAATCAAATCTCTTTGTTGGATGTCGAGTATCTACCAATATCAGTTCCTGAGCCTACCGATGTAGAATTAGAAATCAATCAAGTTCCAACATCTATTCTGCCTTCATCATCTAAAAAAGAAGGTGAATTCAAAATTCTTATTGTTGATGATGAAACTGTGAATCTAACCGTATTATCTAATCAACTTTCTTTGCATAATTATCAAGTTATTCAAGCTAATAATGGGCAGAAAGCTTTAGATATTCTGGCTCAAAAAATTTTACCCGATTTAATTTTATTAGATGTCATGATGCCTGGTATGACTGGTTATGAAGTTACCAAAAGAGTACGCAAAATATGGCCGATTCATCAACTACCAATTATGATATTAACTGCTAAAAATAGAGTTTCAGATTTAGTCATAGGATTAGAAG
>JAKQYG010000047.1 GCA_023356515.1 Trichodesmium sp. MAG_R04
AACGATGAGTAATGGTTTTGACTTTGGGTAAACTTTATGAGGAGGGAAAATTTTATCGGGAGTTTGTTCTAAGATTTTGGGATGCGATCGCTCTCGAGTTTTACCGTCTGATTAGGGAACATAGATAAACTTAGTTTACTCAAGGAACTAGCTTGCACGATTAATTCAGTATTTTACAGTATTATGACTTTTCAGCAACTCCATATTTCTTAAGTTAATGACCATTTTTCCTGTTTGGGAACAGGTCGGTTTTTGGCGCGTCTATCTAGTTCAGAAGTTTTCTAAGTTATATTAGACAAAGATGATATCCAATCAATACAAGTGTATCTTCGTTCATATACCAAAAACAGGTGGCAGCTCTGTAATGGAGGTTCTTTGGCCTAATACAAGAACAGCAAAGGAATTGTACGGGCTCCCAAATAAATATCAAACGGGCGGTCTTCAGCATTTAATGGCAAAACATATTAAGGTTGAAGTTTCCCCAGAAATATTCAATAGCTATTTCAAGTTTACTATAGTGAGAAATCCATGGGATAAAGCAGTTTCGCAGTTTTCTTACACTAAGGAAAGAAGGCCAGATTTGCTCAAGTTGCTGAATTTATCTGACAAATCTTCTTTCAAGGAATATCTTTGCTCAATTGCTGAAAAAAACCATGTTCAGTGGGAGGAGCAATACAAATTTATAATTGAGGAGGGGGGTGGAGTATTAGTAAATTTTATGTGCCGATTTGAGCAGCTCAAGTTAGATTTTAAAAAGGTATTACTAAATTTAAGTCTCAACCCAGATTTATTTGAATTACCTCATGTTAACAAAACAAAGAGAAACCACTATTCCGAGTATTACGATGATGAAAGTCGTGAAATGGTTGCAGAAAAATATAAAACTGATATAGAAAAGTTTGGGTATGCTTTTGAGTCAAAAGGATGTCTAAGTTGGATTTCTGCTGGGGTTGTTATGGGTAATGAGGTTATGAGTGCTGGACAATTGTTGAAGCAGGCTAATCAGTTGAAGAGGGCTGGGAGGTTGGATGAGGCGATCGATCTTTATCATCAGGCGATAGAATTAAGTCCAAATTTTTCTTTTAACTACTATGAATTAGGTGATGCTTTTCACAAAACAGGCAATTATGCCAAAGCTATTATTGAGTATGAAAAAGCCATCGAGCTTAATCCTAATATAAATTTTTTTCACCGCAGTTTAGAACTAGCTAAAACTAGCAAAAACCAGTTAAATATCAACCATAATTCTAACCAAAGCAATGTTGAGTTTTTGGTTGTTGGAATTTCCATGATTAAAAATGAAGAAGACATTTTAGAAACTTTTGTTAGACATAATCTGAATTATCTTGATTTTCTGGTATTAGCTGACAATTGTTCTACAGATAATAGTAGAATCATCCTTAAAAAATTGATGCAAGAAGGTCTCAACCTTTGTGTAATTGATGACAATAAAATGGCTTACTGTCAAAGTGAGAAAATAACTAATCTTTACAGAAGAGTAGCCACATCATTTTTTCCTGAATTTATTGTTCCAATTGATGCAGATGAGTTGATTCAATCACCATCAAAGCAATCATTTCTTAACTCCCTTCAAGCTATTCCCAAACAAGGAGTAGGTCTTTATCCTTGGAAAACCTATGTGCCAGAACCAAATACTAGCTATGGTGCTTTATCAGATTTTAAGTATAGAAGAAAAAAAGAAGAGCCACAATATTTTAAAGTTATCCTCAGAAGCAATGGTTGTGTTGATTGGAAGCTAAAAATTTCACAGGGTTATCATGGATTGGCAAGCAGCAGTAGTAATGTGTGCAGCCTTAAATTACCAGATGTTTGTTTGGCTCACTTTCCTATTAGAAGTCTTAGTCAAGTATTTAAAAAAGTTCTGCTAGGATGGTTGGGATACTTAGAGAGAAATAAAAGTGCAAATAGCCAAAATCAAGGTTATCAATGGAACCAGATATATGGGAGGATTACGAGTGGAGAAAATTTTTATGAATCGGATTTAGCAAATCTGGCTCTTAACTATGCGCAGAAAGTAGAAGTAGAGGCAAAAGATTGGTCATGCAACGTTGAATTGGAGTCTCCTATTATCAAATCGCCCCCACCTTATTTTTCAAATTTAATCGTTACAAACCAAAACTATACCAATGTAATTACTACTATTGTTAAATCTTGGGAAAATCAAATCATAAAAAGTCCTCGTTTAATTAGCAGGGAAGATTTAATTCCATTTACCCAATCTAATTCTGAATCATTTAATAATGATAATGGTGTGTTTAACCCCGATTTTCACCTAAAGAAGTTGTTTGTGGATATTCCACCTTTTAAGTATGTTTATGAAAGGTTTTTACCTAAAAATGTTCTGGATGTCGGATGTGGTTTAGGTGCGTATCTGAAACTATTCAACAAACTGGGAGTTGAGGAAATTATTGGTGTAGATGGCTTTACCCCAAAGCAGAGCTTTTTGAGACCTGACCAGTATATTCGCTATGATTTGACTCACCCGTTAGATTTGCAGGGTAAATTTGATTTAGTAATGTGTTTAGAAGTGGCAGAACATTTACCTTCTGGCAGTGAAGTTAATCTCATTGAAACATTAAACAATCACGCTTCTAATATTTTGATATTTTCAGCAGCAGAAGTAGGCCAGCCTGGAAATGGGCATATTAATTGCCAACCTTTTGAATATTGGGCTAATTTGTTAGCTAATAAAGGGTGGTTTCCGATGTTGGCAGAAACATTATTTTTGCGTTGCATCTCAAGTTTCTCTTGGTTCAGAAGAAACCTAGTTTTAGTAGAAAAAAAATCGGAATTTACTACTTCGTCCAAAAGTTTTTTTTGCTCCTGGGACAAACTAATTTATATATCTCAAATGCCTTATAAATGGTACAGTCAAGAATCTCAAATTATTTCGGATATGCTGGAGGTTGATATTCCTGATGGCGTTTACCCGTCTGCCGTAGAAAGCAGGCTTTGATCCTTTTTTTAAGGAATTTTGGAGTTAGGTTTGTATGAATAATGAAGGTACAAGCACAGGCAAGTTTTTGAAGTTGGGAAATCAGTTTAAGAAAGAAGGAAAGCTAGATGAGGCGATCGCTCTTTATCGACAGGCTATAAACTTATGTCCTAGTTTTGCTTGGTATTATTATGAGTTGGGAGGTGTTTTAGCTAAAAAGGGACTCCTAGAAGAGGCAATATTTGAGTATTGCAAAGCTGTTAAAATCAATTCAGAATCCTCTTTCTTTTGCCACGAATTAGGAAAGATATTGCAGTCAAAAGGGGAGTTAAATAGGGCTATTAATTATTATCGTCGAGCTATTGAAAATCAACCAAACTTGGCTATCTTATACAGAAGCTTAGGTGATGCTCTATTTCAAAAAGAAAACTACTCAGAAGCCATAATCAATTTTTTGACTGCTCTTGAGATTGACTATTCTCCCAATACCGATGGAAAGCTAAAAAAAACGTATTTAAAACTGGGTTGTACCGAAACAGGTGCCGATCTACTATTGAGTAGAATTAAAGAATCAAATCAACAAAAAACTTTTAAGTGTCGAAAAACAGAAGCACCTGATAAATTTCAACAGGAATTATTGAAACCCAAAGTATTTGGTATTGGCTTAGGTAAAACAGGCACAACTACTTTAGGGGCTTGTCTTAATCACCTTAATTACAAACATTATGGTTGGTCATCTTTAACTAATTACAAATTAATTTATCAAATTAAGCTTGGTGATTTTGATGATGTTTATAGAGTGGTTAATCAATATGATTCATTTGAGGACTATCCGTGGCCTTTCATTTACAAATTACTTGATGAAAAATACCCGAATAGCAAGTTTATATTAACAATTAGGAAATGCTATCAAATATGGCTTAAAAGTTGTTTGAACCACTATTTAAGACTACAAGAAAGAGCAGCTTATGTCTATAAGTTAATATATGGTCTAGATCATCCACAAGATTTTTCAGATGATTATGTAAAGTTTTATGAGACTCATAACCAAGAGGTTATAGATTACTTTAAGTTTAAATCAGATAAATTGCTGATAGTTTGTTGGGAAGAAGGCGATAGTTGGGCAAAGTTATGTGGCTTTCTGGGAAAGAAGGTTCCTAATATTCCTTTGCCCCATCTTATGAAAAGTAAAACTAGCTAATTAAGTGATTTAATCAGGACTTACGTATGGCTTCTATATATGGTGTATTTTTGATAATTATTGCCGATATTTACACTACAATTAGTGTCTTTGCGTAAGTCCTGTTAATAATAAAAGCAAATAAATAATATGAATAATAAAGACATGAATGCAGGCCAATTGCTAAAGCAGGCCAATCAATTGAAGAGAGTAGGGAAGTTGGATAAAGCGATCGCTCTTTATCATCAGGTGATTGAAATTAACCCCAATTTTACTTGGGCTTACAATAATTTGGGTGATGCCTTTGTTAAGCAGGGAAATATAGACAATGCTGTTGCTTTTTATTCCCAAAGTTTAAAAAATAATTCTAATTCAGCTTGGCTTTATTATTGTTTAGGAGAAGCTTTAGCTAAACAGGGAGATTTAGAGACAGCAGTTAAATATTTACAAAAAGCGATTGATACTAAACCTAATTTTTACAAGTTTTATAATAGTCTGGGTCAAGTATTAACTGAACAAGGCAATTTTGATGAGGCGATCGCTAATTATCAGAAAGCCACAGAACTAAATTCAGAGGTAGCCCATTCTTATCTTGGATGTTGTTTGTGCTATATGTACAAAAAAGAGTTAGACCAAGCTCAAAATTATCTCTTACTTGCTATTAAATTTTCTCCAAAAAATGAACAAATCAAGCTTTATTCTGATTTTTTCAAAATTCTAGATGAGTTGAAGGCAAAGATTGAATCAGGGTTAGGAAAAGACATCTTTAGCTTTATAGATAACTCCCCTAGTCAAAAAAAACATTCTCTCAGCTACCACCAATATTTTAGCAAAATCCTAAAGCTAGTTAGTTTTTATGAGCCGATATCCACTTACAAAAGCTTAAGAAAATTTCCTAATCTCGACAAGTTCCATTTCTGCATCAGTGAAGTTACTTTACCAGGAATGAATTATTTAGGAGTACTGAAAAGTTTACACGCTTTTTTGCAACCAGAAAATTATGTTGAGATTGGTGTAGAAACAGGAAAGTCTTTTCGGCTTAGTAATTCATCAAAAATTTCTGTTGGCATAGATCCAAAGCCTAGACTAGAGTTTTCGATAGCGCCTTACGCCAAAATTTTTCCTATAACCAGTGATGAATTTTTCCAAAATTATGACCTCTCAAAAGAACTAGAAGGCAGTAAAATAGATTTTGCCTTTATAGACGGATTACATATATTTGAACAAGCACTTCAAGACTTTATTAATATAGAAAAATATAGTTACAAAAATACAGTGGTGTGTTTTCATGACACTTTACCATTAGATGAAATAACATCTAGACACGATCGTGTAACTGGCTTTTGGAGTGGTGATGTCTGGAAAGTGGTTCCCATACTAAAGCAATACAGACCAGAACTAGAAATATTCACAATACCCACTAAACCAACAGGGTTGACCATAGTTACTAATCTCAATCCTGATTCTACATTTATATCTGACCATTATGACAAAATTATCAATGAATACATGAATAAGGAATGGGTAGATAATTATGACTTGCGTTATGCTATGCTTTCTGTTACTAGGAATAGTTGGAATGAGATTGTGAGAAAATTAAACTGGGTAAAAGAAGATGACTTTAAAAATAGAGAACTTTGACTTCTGTGACTTTGGTTGTTCAAAGGGTAGCTCAATTAAATTTTGAGTAGACGTTCTGGGAGGAAGACGTGGTTTAGGGATTGATATAGACAAGAGAAAGGTAGAATCTAGTATAAAAGCTGGTTACGAAGCAATTATTGGCGATTTCTGTAATTTAGATTTACCAGAAAAGTGTGTAGACTTCTCTTTGCTTAGTCATGTACTAGAGCATTTACCGACCTTAAACCATGCTAAAGCAGCGATTAGAAATGCAATTAAAATATCTGACAAGTTTGTTTTTATTCAAGGTCCATACTTTGATGCAAATCAACACCCGACCTTTTGGAATGGACTAATGATTCTTAGAAAAGTGTAATATCATGTCCGGTAACATCAGTATTGCAAGCGTGAGGGTAAGGAGGAAGGAAGAAGGTTTAAAAGCTTAAAAAAACAAATTTCCAGTAGATATTTACCCTTGGTCTTACACAAACAATACCAGCGGAAATGATATAATAACACTCATCATTGATTCACAGGGCGTTGCAGATTTTATTGTGCAATGCCTTTTCAAATTGTCAAGCGCTTATTTATGAGCTAAAATCTTAGAAACACCATTAATGACAGCATCTACCGAAACGCTACATTCTGTTTGATGGTACTGTAAATGCTTTTGAGCCTCATCTACTTTAGCCACAATATAAGCGTATTTATGATCCAAAACTTGGGTTAAACGCCAATAGCAAATATTAATATAGTTTTCTGACAATATCTCAATCACTTTACAGTCAGAGGGAGCAAATCCTATGTTAGTCAACCCGGCTCCGTGTTGACCCACTATTACCTTAGCGTTAGCAAAAGTTTGAATTTGTTGATCGTAAGAAAGACTTCCAGGGTTTACTTTCACAAATCCTAACGATTCAAGAGCGTTAAACACTTCAGATTCATTAAGCAATTTTCTGCGACCCGTGTCTTCTCTACTAATAAATATCAGCTCTGGGGACTGCTTCAAAGGACTTTCAACATTTTCCCAAAAACAATTTTTAACAGACTCAAACGTAGATTTAATATTTTTTGGTAGTAAAAAAGAGATCTTTGATAAACATGATGAGTAAATTAGAGACCGACATAAAAGTATCTCTCCGTCTACCTGCTCTATTGCTAATAAATCTACTCCAAGTAATTGTAAACTTCTTTTTTGCCACTTATTCAGGTAATGAGAAATTACTCTAAATTTTCCAGAGTTGATTTTTTGCTTTGAAGAACAAGCAATTGGCAACATATTTATGTGCCAGTGGTAATAATTGTTCTTAGAGCCATTTGTTAAAAGTATCGTTGGCTCATTAATAACTCGTGGCGCCACATTTCCCCTCAACATCAGCACTTCTTCTTCCTTGCCAGTAATTTGAGGTATAGCAGGCAAAGTATTTAAACTTAACGAGTCCTGCCAGTATCCTCTAAACTGAGATATTACTAAAGGATTAGGAGCAAGCAGCAAAGTCCAGGGTAAGCGAGCTAGATAAGTGGGCTTTGGAGTATAGGTAATCTTTGAAAAATTGCTTTCGTTGGCGTAATTGATAGGAAAGCAGGCTTTTTTTATTATGTTATCTTTTCCTAAAACATTTGTTTCATTTTCACCTGACTGCGGCTTGTACATATAAATTTTTTCTGCAACTGCCATGTTAAAGACTTGTTCTTCACTATTTACAAGAGTTACTTCTGAGCTATCTATCGGTAAAAGCTTAATTAGTTTTTCCGTTAATGATTTAGGTTCTAAAGCTAGAGTAAAGCTCTTATAGTTGTCAAATTTACTAAATTGGTCATCCCTAAATAAAACGCACTTTCTTCCTTGGACTATTACACCCAAGTTTTTACTTATTGCGAAATCACGAATAGCATTACCTGTAGGGGGATACGGAAAATCATCTCCAAAGATAATCCCATCCTGACTCAGCAACGGATAAAAATTTTGCATATCGTTTTTTACAGATTCATAGTCATGGGCAGCATCAATATATATTAGGTCTGCTTTAATTTGTCTTTTTGCAAAAAAAGCTGCCGCTGTTGCTGTAGTCATTGGGAATGGTATGATATAGTCTTTAAATCCAGAATTAATAACATTACTCAAGAACCTTTCATACAAACTAGGGTATCCGTGCTTGAGATAAAGTTCTTTGCGCCATGCTTCCTTTTCCCAATGTTCTAAGCTGCCTAGCCATGTATCCACACACAGTATACGAGAAGAATGAAGCTTTAAATCATCCAAATTTCGAGCCATTAAAATTGCAGAATGACCTTTCCAACTACCGACTTCAATAATGACCTGCGGTCGAATAGTTTCTATGAGAATTCTAAAACAATCAGTATCTCCCAAGAAACCTTGGTTATCTACTGGTACTACTGGCAAAAAAGTTTTAGTTGGTAGTTCGCCGTAAATTTGTTGGGCTAACATCTCAGCTTGTTGACTTTTCATAATTTATTATAGAAATTAATCGCTCTAAAATTTTAGTAACTTTATAGTCATTTTAATTTAGATTGAGACAGTTTTTTTCTTGCTATAACTAGGTTTAAGCATAAAAAGTCTTCCATTCTTATTTGAAATGACTATAATTCCAATTATCGCTTTTGAAGCATTATCAAAAACTCATTGCCCGCTTTTTCAACATCCTTTGAACCTGACAAAGCTAAATCTATATAACCCATAGAATAAAGGTCTTGATGCAGGCATAAAAAAGAATTGTAGTCAAAAATGTGACAATGTACATCTACATACTTTTTGCTGCTTACCTCCTTTTTTCCACTTTCTAAGGTTTGCTTAGGGTTAAAACGTTTTCGGTCTAAAAGATGTTGGTACTCATTATTCCAAACATCTCTAGCCTTAAGAGGTCTATGCATATATAAATGTTCAAACACTTGGTAAACATTTGAACTATCTAAGTCCTCATCATAATTGCGAATTATTTGTGCTAGGCTGGTCACAGGTCTTATTTTATCAAAAGTGTATTCTTTATGGGGAATGGCCAGAAAAAGATATCCATCGTTCTTAAGAAGAAAAGATATATTTTGCAGCCACCTAATTGTATCAGGAATATGCTCGATTACATGATTGGCAATCACTAAATTAAATTTACTATCAATTTTGTGGGCCAAGTTTTTTTCTTTAACAACATAGTCAATATCAACTAATTTTTCGGCTCTATCAGACTTAGTTTTACGGTGGAAAGAGTAAAGTTCTTCTTTAGAAAACCAATCCATGTAAAAAACATCAGATTCGTCTTTTTTAAGAGTGGGCGCATCCAGCGCTCCTATTTCAAGAATTTTCTTGTGGCTAATATCCAGAAACTTTTGAATAAAAGACATTCTTAAATTAATTGACATTGGGACCTCCCGATAATCTTCTTTCAATACAAAACTAAAAATCAATACTGCTGCTTTTTAAACCCATCACTTGATGAACCACACTCAACCAATTAAAACTTTTGGTCTTAAGAGTATGATCGACCAAGAGTTCGTCAAACGCTGCTTGGGCCAAACTTGCCCTGAGTTGCGGGCTATCTAGTAAACTTGTAATCCCTTCGTACCAGTCATTCGCCCTATTTTCCACTAGCAAACCGTTAATTTTGTGCCGAATAATCGGACTAAAAGTCTCACTCACACTGCAAATACTGGGAATACCCAAGCCAGTATAATCTAAAAACTTCAGATAACTTTTAGAGCGATTTAAAGAGTTATCTGCCAAAGGTGCGAGACCTATATCCCACACATTGTTAGACAAAAGCCAGTTAACAAAATGGGGATACAAGTCTACCCCTAGAGGCGGCTTTAGGTAATCGATCCATTTTGGGGCTTTTCTAGGGTGACAAATTCCTAAAAAGTAAATTTCCAGTTTATCGCCTCTTTCCTCTTTTAATCTCTCTAAGGCAGGTTCTATAATCTTAAAGTCTTCAAAATGGGTTCGCGTTCCCATATACAACAATTTTACGGGCGTCTTTAGACTAGCCGAAATTGGTTCTTTAGTCTCATTTAACTTCCATAGATTATCTGATAAAACATTAGGCAAAACTACTACATTTTTATTAAAAGACTTTAACTTTTGAGCTAGAGTTGGTGTTGAAGTTGTGACAATGTGCGCCCCTCTACACAAAATTGTCATTGCTTGCAACTGTTCCTGAAGTGTTGGAGAAGAACTGGTATCAACAGTGTCAAATAAGTTATCATCTATTTCATAAATTAATTTGCAATTTCTCGTTTGAACGAGGTGAAGAATTTTACTAGCTACTTCTTGTTTAGCGATCGCATTTCTTTGAACCACCACAACGTCAACTTTACTCGATGATTTATCTTCCTCCCGTGCTAACTTAGCAATTAAAGAATCCTCATCTTCTATACAAAAATCAATTTTATCTTGGTTCAAAACCTGATACGGCTCTACTACTCTAATGTAGCTAGAGCCTGAAAAAGCGACTATATCACTTCTACAAGGAAGCAAAGCAGCTACTTTAATCCGCTTGTTATCAGCTTTCTTGACTGTAGAATAATTCACTAATCCTGAATTTTCCCTTCTTTTTTGAAGCAATTTGTTGTACAAAAGATTAAAAATACTCAAAGCTGCCCGCTTTTTGCTGTACCGCGATGCAGTTTCAATAGCATTTAACTTAATTTTAAATAAAGTTTCACTATCAGTTGCAATCAGCTCAGCGATTTTGCTAACACAGTCTCTATCCGATAAAGTATCCACCACCAAAGAATTAACATAAGGCACAGCAAACTCATCAGCTCCTCCACACTTAGGAACCACTGCCACGCAACCACAAGCCATTGCCTCTAGCGCTGTTCTACCAAAAGCCTGGTAGTCTGACAAATCTAAAAAAATGTCGGACTCCCTAAGCACAGAAGCTACCCCCGAGCGACTTAACACCCCCATAACCTCAGCATTAGATGGTATAGGTATTCCATAGGATTCTAGTTCCTCGCTGCTTGAACCAAATAGCACAAAACTTACTTTGTCAGCAAATAAATCTGATAAAATATTAGCTATTTGCAAGGTTCGACTCGGAGCCCTCCTTTTTGTAGAAAAGCGAACCATTGCGCTAACCCTCCTACTTGAATTGGTTTGGCGGAGACTGGGATAGAAAACCTCATGGTCAATACTAGGTTCAACCTTATAAACTTTTAGGCCATGACGCTGACTAATCATGCTGCATAACCATTGAGTCTTGGCAAATAAAACTGCGTTGGGAATCCTTTTATAGGACTTTTCTGCCTCTTCCCATTTCTGACTTTTTACAGGAAAAAAAAACGGCTCATAGTCTTGAATATAATAAGCTGGTAATATTTCGGGGTTTTCCTTAATTATTTCTTCTAACTCTATTGCTGTATGATAAATCGTAGCGCATACGACAGAAAAATTTTGAGCTAATTTTTTTAGTTCATCTATGTTGCGGTAGGATGCAACAATTTGAGAGATTTCAGGAATTTCCTTGTAATTGCCTAAAAACTTACTGTACCTTCCCTCCAGAACAGCAATCTTCACTTTAACTCCATACCTATGAAGTTCTAAAGATTCTTGCACAACAGAATGCGCCCCTCCACTGCCACCCTGTACTGGTAAAATAAATAAAATACTTATCATATCTCTAAAATTCGTTACTTCTTTAACTTTTAATTTACTATCCAGTGTTTCTAATACTAGGTTATCATTATGTATCTTCATCAACAAAAGGTTGTGGGCTAAATTTACCAGTAATATTTAAAAGGTTATGGATAAAGTGGTAGTTTCGATTACCGTAGTTGGTAGTTATTGAGTTTGTGTAGTCTGGACCTCGATACTTAATTTTTTCATTTACTTGCTCAACATTTTCAATAATAAAATTGGCTCAAATAAAACCATACATAATATATTAAACTGCAATATTAAAACTATTAATTTAATCTATGACAAAAGTTAAAAATTACTAAAAAATTAAGCCGTATTTTTCAATGTTTCTCTTAACCTTTCCCTCAGTTTTTCAAGATTGTGATTATACCTGATTTCATCAGTAAGTTTCTTAAAAGAAGTATCTGGATATTTCTGATTTAAGGCAGCTTTACCTTGCTTTCCCAGCTCTCGACGACGGTTGTGCCCAAAGCTTTTAGACTTAGAGTGGTACAAATAAACATTATCTGCTATTACTAACTTAAAACCAGCTTTGTGAACTCTCAAAGAAAAATCATTTTCCTCTCCATAACCATAAGGGAAATTTAACTCATCTAAACAACCTGTAAAATTGAGAACTTCAGCCTTAATCATATAACAGAATCCATTGATTAGTTGCACTTGAGGAAAACTACCCTCAGATAATTCTTCTACCAATTTGCTAAACTTTTCTAAAGTAAAACCGTTAGGTAAAGTATTAATTTTCCAATCACCATTTTCATCAAAAAGCTCTGGAATTGACTGCCAAGAAGCACAATTAGATAAAGGGCCAACGACACCAATCTGTTCATCTGACTCAAAGCATTGAATCATTTTTTCTAACCAGTTTAAAGTAACTATCACATCGCTATTTAACAGTACAACATAATCGGCATTACTCAACATTAAACCATTATTAGCAGATTTAGTGTAGCCAATATTTATCTTATTTCTAACTAAAATGTGTTCAGGAAATTTAACTACAAATTCTTGTAAAAAAGACTGGGTTTCCCAATCAGAACAATCATCTACAATAATCAAGCGGAAGTTTTTACTACATTCTACAACAGAATTTAAACAAACTTTAACATCTTCCAAGGCATTATAAACGCAAACTACAATATCAACCAAGCGATCGCTAACCTTTCTTCCATAATTGTAGGTTTGTTGATAAGTATCAATCATACTAAGTCTTCGACCCGTCCTTTCATCCCAAGTAGTAGGTAAAACTTTAGGTAATCTTTGAAGGTTTTGAAAAAGCTTAAAACTTGATGAAAAATCCCCAGGTAAAACTTGAGAATTTAAGTTATTATCCTCAAACTGACTCTCAAATTTGCTTTTCAACACATTAGAGTAAGTTTGCTGGCGACTTAACTCTGAAGCAGCTTTATGTTTGCCCTGTTTTTCTAACGCTTGCCTAAGATGCCTACACACAATATCCCATTGCGGATTCAGATTCAAAGCTTGGCGATAAGATTGTTCCGCTTGTTCGTAGTCGCCTACCTGAGCTAAAGCATAACCCAAAACGTGGTGAAGATTTGCTGAATTGGGATTGACTGATAATCGATTTTGACACAAAATAATTAAGTCATCCCATCTTTCTTGAACAGTTAAGATTTTGATTAACCCGTCATAAGATTTTGAAAAGTCAGGATCAATTTCAATTGTTTTTTGATACATCCGAATTGCTTCTTCCCATTTTTCTTGCTTGGTTAGAACATTCCCTAATCTATATAAAGACATCAAAGCATTGGGGTTAAACTCAATTGCTTTATGGTAGGCAACAACGGCTTCATCTAAATGATTTTTGCCTGCTAAGGCATTACCCAGGCTATGATAACATTTGCCAAAATTAGGATGAATCTTTATTGCTTTCTGATAATAAGCTATAGCTTCATCCAGCAAGCCTTTCGTCTCTAGGGCTAAACCTAACTCATAATAAGCTTTATAATTATCAGGCTGGGCAGCAGTTTGATTCTGACTAACAGTTATCTCTTGACTGTCGTCACCGCCTTTTATTAACTTATCTAAATGGGAATCTTTTATCCATAGAAGCTCGTTAATGTTAGGTTGCAAGTCTTGTTTCAACTTCTTATTATTAGGCTTCAACTCCAAAGCTCGCTTATATGCTGACTCTGCCTCATCCTTCTCCCCCAACTCCCCCAAAACATACCCCAAATGCTGCCAAACCACAGCAGACCCAGGATGTAACTCCGCTGCCTTCCGCAACTCAGTCTCCGCCTCACCCCATCTACCCAACCGCATCAAAGCATACCCCAACTGATGCGTCACCTCAGCCGACCTCTGATTAACCTCCACCACCAACCGATACTGAACAATAGCCTCCTCCCACCGGCCCAACTGCCCCAAAGCAAAACCCAAATTATGCCTCACCTCAGCTCCCGCAAAACCCAAACCAACTGCTCGCTCATACTCAACAACAGCCTCCTCCCACCGTTCCAACTGCCCCAAGGCCTTACCCAAACTAAGCCATAGCTCACCATGCTCCTCAAACAGAGCTGCCCCCTGACGATACAACTCCACCGCCTCCGACCATCGCCCCAACTTACCCAAAGCCTTAGTCCAACCCATGCAACAATCAACCCTACCCTGATTAACTTCCCAACTCCGGCCATAAAACTCCACCGCCTCCGACCATTGTCCTTGCCCAGACTTAGCCTCTGCCAAATAAAAATCTGCCTCTGCCTGTAGGGACATTCCATATAACGTCCCTACCGTTCCACCCCACATCCCCACAGCCTGATTAATACATTCCACTGCCTGGGACCATTGCTCCAACTTCACCAAACCAGTGCCCAAACCCAGATAAAACTCAGGCATATCATTTTTCAGTTCGATCGCCCGACGTAAATAACCGACCCCCTCCTGAAACTTACCTTGCTGCCCCAATATTACCCCCAACTTGTAGAAAGGCCAAGGAGATTCCGGACAATTGGCCACAGACCGACGAAAAATAGCGATCGCTTCATCTATCCGCCCGGCCTTCTCCAAAGCTTCCCCCAAATTTTGGTAAGACCAGGCAAACTGGGGATTTAGCTCAATGGCCTTTTGATAGGAAGCGATCGCCTCTTCTAATCTTCCCTCCCGCAAAAATTGATTTCCTCTAGCAAAAACACTAACAATCATATTAATTTTCGATGTTTATTGAATCAATATA
>JAKQYG010000470.1 GCA_023356515.1 Trichodesmium sp. MAG_R04
AAAATAATAATTGCATAAGGATGATCCCATAAGAAGTATGTGTGGATACTCACAACAAAGGCTGCTAAAGTACCCCATTTACTTCCATAGAGATAAACTACTATTAAGCTTGCTATACTACCGAAAATAAAATCTACTCCAAAAAACAAATGTATTGTGAAAACGTTACCTAAGTAACCTAGTATAATTAAGAACATAATTCCCCATATAAATTTGGGATTAATAATTTTTGACGATTTGTTATTCTTCTGGAAAAAGTTCATGTAGTTCACCTCTTGTTTTTTCCGATATAATCCAATACAGTTTAGTTAAGGATTTTTTTTGCAATTCTGTATTCTTCAAGACTTACGCAGCGCCGCTAGATATGGTGTATAAATTCCTCTTTTTTCAAAAAAATGCCACTACAGTTAGTGCTATTGCGTAAATCCTATTCTTAAAAACCTATCTAATAATAAGAGTTTTTATCTAATTTGAAGCGTATTGAGATATAATGAGATTTGTCACAGCGAAAATAGCTTCAAACCCAGTATTAGGAAGAGAAACACCTTAAAAGGCTAAAAAGAGCTTGAAACCTAGATATATCAATAAAATAGTTGATTTAATCTCAAAACATTACTTTATCATACCAATTCTCAAAAACTTTACCATACTTGGATTTTCTATTTCTAAATACTATTTATTGACCCAATTTTATTAGGAAATAATCTCTATAATTTCTCAAGTTATTTTTACTATTTTCTAAGAGTAGCATTAAGTTCGAGAAATGCTAGGAAATTTTGAGCTAATTTTAAACCTATTTTTCCTCAAGTCCAGATATAGCTACCCTGGAAGGACTAAGGGTAGCTCTCCCAGAGGATATATGTGATCTAAACCTGACGTCTCGACTCAGCTATATCTTAACTTCTGAGACTAACTTTAAGTTTATCAACTAAAGCATTTCTAATTTTTTCCTGCACCGGATCAACATCAGTATCAGTAAGAGTTCGATCACTAACTCGGTAAATTAACCGAAAAGCTAAACTTCTTTTACCATCGGGTACATTGTCACCACAATATTCATCAAACAATTCAATAGACTCCAATAATTTGCCAGCCGCTTGAGAAATTACCTGTTTAATCTCATCCACTGATACAGCAACTGGTACAAAGAAAGCAATATCCCGATCAGCAGGAGGAAAAGTAGAATAAATGCTAAACTTGCGTTTCCTAATATTTCCTTGAGTCATTGCCGTCACCAACACCCCTAAGTCAAGTTGAAAAACATAAACCTCATCTCGCAAATTTCGCTCTTGCCGTAGCTGAGGATGTAGTTGCCCAAAAATACCAAGAGATTTACCTTGTAACCATAATGATGCTGTCCGACCTGGATGCAGTAGAGAATTTTTTGAGTCTGGTTTGTACTTAACTGTCAAATAGAGTCGTTCAAAAACTTGTTCTAAAATACCTTTAGCTTCAAACCAATTCAGAGGTTGTTCCTTACCACCTCGTGTCCAACTTTTGCTACCATTACTAATAATTCCGGCGATCGCCTCTGCTTCTTGATATTCTTCTTCCTCTTTCCAGAAGATACGACCTATTTCAAACCCATTTAATACTCCATTTCCTTGTTCTAAGTTATATTGAAAAGCATCAATAAGTCCAGTTAAAAGTTCTGTACGGAGGGCAGAATATTCTACAAATAGAGGGTTAGCGATCGCTATTTGATTTGTTTCTCTTTGCTTAACCAAAGAATAGTGCATCAATTCTGTTAACCCCGCACCCCGCAAAGCACCACGAATACTACGAACTGCCAACTGTTCTGGCGGCAAATAACCTGCTGCACTTTTAGTTGGTAGAGTTTCACAAAAATTATCATACCCGTACAAACGCGCAACTTCTTCGATCAAGTCTATTTCTCGTTCTAGATCTCGGTAACGATAAGGAGGTACTGTAACATTCCACACTACTGCTTCTTTAGTTTCAATTTTACTCAAATCACATCCTAAAGACTTGAGAATACCTTCGACTTCTTCTGGTTGTAGAAAAAATTCATGTAAAGTATCTTCCGAAGCCTTAAGTGGCCCTAAAATTGAATTAATACGGTCAAGACTGAGGGATAATTTACGAGTCGCTATAATACTATCTGCTTTAGCAGTAAAAGTATCTTGATACCTCACCTTTCCCCCTGCTAATTCAGTAATTAAATGAATAGCGCGACGACAAGCTAATGCTAATTCTGCTTGATTAACACCCCGTTCAAATCTAGTAGAAGCTTCTGTCCGTAGACCTTGAGTTCG
Source organism: Trichodesmium sp. MAG_R04 (assembly GCA_023356515.1). GTDB lineage: Bacteria > Cyanobacteriota > Cyanobacteriia > Cyanobacteriales > Microcoleaceae > Trichodesmium. The sequence goes on from JAKQYG010000470.1 coordinate 2,277, forward strand.
AGCTGAACGACGGATGGCAATAGGAGCAAAAATTGCTGCTTCCAATAATAGGTTTGTAGTGTTCTCACTCACTTCAGTTTTTTCGCCGCCCATTACTCCTGCTAAGGCCACTGGTTTTTCATTGGCCGTAATTAATAAAGTTTCAGTTTCCAAATTTCGCAGTTGACTATCCAAAGTAATGATAGCTTCATCAACTGAAGCATAACGAACCCCAATTGTCAAAAACTTATTGTCCGTGATATCTTGAATTTTATCTTTGTCAAATCCATGAAGTGGCTGACCCCACTCTAACAAAATATAGTTGGTAATATCCACTACGTTATTGATAGCTCTTATGCCTGTGGCTTCCAATCGCTTTTTTAACCATTCTGGTGAAGGACCAATTTTTACTCCTTCGATGACAGTACCAATATAAATAGGACAAGCTTCCGATTCTGAGATATCTATTTTGATACTATTATCTTTCTCTTGGTCTGGGATAATAACATCAGGAACATCTGGTATTCTTAAGGATGCTCCGGTCAGGGCCGCAACTTCCCGGGCTACGCCAATTATACTTAGGGCATCAGCACGATTTGCTGTTGTTGTCAAGTCTAAAATTACGTCATCTAGGCCGAGCAAAGGCCCTACATCACTGCCTAACTGAGGGTTTTCTATATCAAATATATGAATTCCTTCAGAATCTTTTGTTAGGCCCAGTTCTGACAAGGAGCAAATCATTCCTTCGGAGGGGACTCCCCGAAGTTTACTCTTTTTGATTTTTAAGTCAATAGCAGTCAAATAAGCGCCAATGGTAGCTACTGCAACATAGATACCTGGTTTGACATTAGAAGCTCCACAGACAATATTTAATGGATCTGATGTACCAATGTCCACTTGGCAAACTTTAAGTTTATCGGCATTGGGGTGTTTGTTAGCATCTAGTATTTTTCCTAATACTACCCCTGCTGACCAAGTGCTTCGATCTTCTATTTCTTCTACCTCGAAGCCTGCCATTGTCAGAGTTTTAGCTAGCTCTTCTGGAGTAATTTTGATATCT
>JAKQYG010000471.1 GCA_023356515.1 Trichodesmium sp. MAG_R04
CAGATATGATGATGGTACTCGATCCAACTACTGCTTGGATTGACCCTTTTATGGCCGAACCCACATTAAGTATTACTTGTAGTATTAAAGAACCTCGAACTGGTGAATGGTATAGTCGTTGTCCGAGAGTTATTGCTCAGAAAGCAATTGATTATTTAAGAAGCACAGGTATTGGAGATACAGCATTCTTTGGCCCTGAAGCTGAATTTTTTGTATTTGAGGATGCTCGTTTTGACCAAACAGAAAATAAAGCATACTATTATGTTGATAGTGTAGAGGGTCGTTGGAATTCTGGTCGAGAAGAAGATGGAGGTAACAAAGCATATAAACCTCGCTACAAAGAAGGTTACTTTCCTGTATCTCCCACGGATACAATGCAAGATCTACGGACAGAAATGCTGTTAACTATGGCTAAATGTGGAGTGCCTATTGAAAAGCATCATCATGAAGTAGCTACTGGTGGTCAGAACGAATTAGGCTTCCGCTTTGGTACATTAATTGAAGCTGCTGATAACTTGATGATTTATAAGTATGTCATCAAAAATGTGGGCAAAAAGTATGGCAAGACTGTTACTTTTATGCCTAAGCCTATCTTCAATGATAATGGTTCGGGAATGCATACTCACCAGTCAATCTGGAAAGATGGACAGCCTTTATTCTGGGGAGATGGTTATGCTAACTTGAGTAAGATGGCTCTTAATTATATTGGTGGTATTCTCAAGCATGCTCCAGCAATATTAGCTTTTTCTAATCCTTCCACTAATTCTTATAAGCGATTAGTTCCTGGATTTGAAGCACCTGTAAATTTGGCCTACTCCCAAGGAAACCGTTCTGCTTCTATTCGGATTCCTTTAACTGGTACTAATCCTAAAGCAAAACGACTAGAATTCCGTTGTCCTGATGCTACTTGTAACCCATATCTAGCTTTTGCAGTGATGCTTTGTGCTGGTATTGATGGGATTAAGAATGAAATTGATCCTGGTGCATCTTTGGATGTGGACATTTATGACCTAAGTCCTGAAGAGTTAAGTAAGATTCCTTCTACTCCTGGTTCCCTAGAAGGTGCTTTGGAAGCTTTAGAAAAAGATCATGAGTTTTTGACTACTGGTGGGGTATTTACAGAGGATTTAATTCAAACTTGGATTGAGTACAAGTTGGATAATGAGGTTAACCCGATGCGTCTGCGACCTCATCCCTATGAGTTCTCTCTGTATTACGATTGCTAAATTATAGCTCGTTAATTGATAGGGGCAGTTATTTGCCTCTATGGCCTCTTTCAGTGGGAGGCAATTTTTGTTGTGCCATAAAAAATAGTCAATATAATATAGCTGTGAGCGCTCACATATTTACATATTACTATAGTCTGAAATGTAGTGCAAATTTTTACTCCTATTACCAAGACTATTGCATGTATGACATTAGCAGCAATTTGTATTATGCAAACATACCAGCGCACGTTGCTATATAGCGCTACACAAATACCTGTTTGATATTCCTCTGTTCCCTTATACCAATTAGATCAATGTTTGGTAAAAATAAATAGGGGGATTTTTTAGGAGTCAAAAGTCAGAATGAATGCTTTTTATTGTCGTATGGATCATTCAGAGAAAAAAACCTTCTAAATTCTAATTTTCTAATAAACGTTTTAAATGAGTATTAGCTTACAACCCCAATTACCCAGTCCTAACCAAAAGACTTAGTGCTCTCACAAAGATTGTGTCTGTGTTACTATTTTTAATAAAATATCATAACTTCTAAAATTGACTCAAATCATCTCATGTCAGATACAATTACCAAATTTACTTATCAAACATTTCAAAAAAGTAAAGCAGGCTTTGCTTTAGCTCATAAACAAATTTCTACTTATCTGGAAAATTTTATTTGTCCAAATTTAGGCCTGAAAACTAAGCCTTTGTCTGCCAAAGTTATTCAAAAAATTTTGCCCTGGCTGGATAAGAATGAATTGGCGATCGCTACCTCCCAAACTCAAAATCCCATTCTTTTAAAGTTGAATTATTATTCAATTTATTGTCTAAAATTATTACTATATCTACCATTAAGCTTACTTGTCACCCCGTGAGGTTCTATAGAATTAATTTGTTTAATTTGTTGGCTCAAAATAGTAATGATAATTCATGTGTCTTTTTGTACTACATAATGAAGTGCGGAATGTGGGATATATGTACTTTATCCAGTAGGAAACTACTATAAACATAAGTTTGTTTAGAGCAAAATCTTAATATAACTCCTCAAAGAACTTCAATATTATTGAATCTCAAATAATTGATATTTTAGCTTTTAACTTAACCTTAACCTATGTGGAAAAATCTGTGGAAAACTTGACTTTGACTGTGGAAAACTTGACTTTTTCAACCACTGAGAATTTTATTAATAAAATTCTTTCTTGAATTAATTGATAATTTGTTTTATATAAGTTTTTTGAGATTTTAATGATGATAAATTAGGTCGGTATTAAACTAACTTTATCCCAAAGGATTAAATGATATTTTTATTTCTGTGGTGTTAGAAGCACGAAATATAGGTTTTATAAAAAAACGAGAACTCTGTCCTCGCTTTTTGACTATCATTTCAGACTATACCAATGATTTCTAATATCACTCAAGTTCATATCTACTAGACTGACATAGAAGTAGAGCTAGATGCTGCTAACTCTTGCAAACGCTCCTGTTGATCTTGGGTAATGCAAGCTTGAATCACATTTTCTATATTTCCCTCCAAAAGAGGTGCAAGAGAAAAGTTATGATTTAAGCGATGATCAGTGACCCTATTGTCTTTATAATTATAAGTACGAATTTTTTCAGAACGGGAACCAGTACCTACTTGTGATCGCCTCATAGAACTCACTTCCGCTCGTTGCTCCTGCAACTTCATCTCATAAAGTTTAGCCCGCAAAATCTGCATTGCTCGCTCTCTGTTTTGTAGCTGGCTCCGCTCTTGGGTACAAAAAATTCTAATTCCCGTAGGCTTATGAAATAAATCGACAGCAGTTTCAACCTTGTTTACATTTTGTCCACCAGCTCCACCAGAACGAGCAGTTGACAATTCAATATCCTTTTGGTCTATTTCAACTTCCACATCATCCACTTCTGGCATTATTGCCACTGTAGCAGTTGAAGTATGTACCCTTCCACCTGCCTCTGTTACTGGAACTCTTTGAACCCGATGAACTCCTGCTTCAAATTTCAGCTTACTATAAACTTGCTCCCCTTTAATTTCTAAAATTGCTTCTTTAAAACCGCCCATATCTGCTAAAGATTCACTCAAC
>JAKQYG010000472.1 GCA_023356515.1 Trichodesmium sp. MAG_R04
CTAGTAATTGCTATAAAAACTTTTCGTTATAAAAATTAACCTTGATTGATTATTCCTTTTAATAATCGAATCTACTAGAAGCTTATAATTCGATACTCAAATTCAACTTAATATTAAGTTATAGCCTCAAAGTCTATGATAACTTAAATTTCAGCAAAAAAATTTTTTCTGAATATGTGCTTTTATAATTTTTTTTATTTTGCAACTGTTTATTATTTAATAATAACACAAAATATTTAATAAATATAAAATTTTGACTAATTAATATTAATAATCTAAAAAATAAATTTTTAGATATAATTAAAACTACATAATTACTTTTACAGCAGGTTATAAATTTTAACCCTCTTTATTTTCTACGGAAGTTAGACAATAATTCACTTGAGAAGCCAAATATGTAGATAGTAGTAGCAAAATAGGGTATGGACATTTATAAATGCTAAAAATCAAAAATCAGTCAGAAATTACTTTTGACTTTAGTATTGAAAATTTTTGTAGCCCTATCAAAGAATTATTAGGAGAAAAAAAGTGAAACTTTCAGTATACGGAAAAGGTGGTATCGGCAAATCCACAACAAGCTGCAATATCTCAGTTGCTTTAGCCAAGCGTGGTCAAAAAGTTTTACAAATCGGTTGTGACCCAAAACACGACAGTACATTTACCCTGACAGGATTTCTCATCCCCACAATTATTGACACCTTGCAAGAAAAAGACTATCATTATGAAGATATTTGGCCAGAAGATGTCATCTATAAAGGCTATGGTGGTGTAGACTGTGTGGAAGCAGGTGGACCTCCCGCCGGAGCAGGTTGTGGTGGCTACGTTGTTGGTGAAACAGTAAAGCTACTCAAAGAATTAAACGCTTTTGACGAATACGACGTAATTTTATTTGATGTCTTGGGTGACGTAGTTTGTGGTGGTTTTGCAGCTCCACTCAACTATTCTGACTACTGCATGATTGTCACAGATAATGGCTTTGATGCTCTATTTGCAGCTAACCGCATTGCCGCCTCTGTGCGAGAAAAAGCTCGTACCCATCCCCTACGTTTAGCGGGTCTAATAGGGAATCGTACATCTAAACGTGATTTGATTAATAAGTATGTAGAAGCTGTACCAATGCCAGTGCTGGAAGTTCTACCACTCATTGAGGACATTCGAGTTTCTCGTGTCAAAGGCAAAACATTGTTTGAGATGGCCGAAATTGACCCTTCTTTACAATATGTTTGTAATTATTACCTAAATATTGCCGACCAAATTTTGGCTCTGCCAGAGGGAGTAGTACCTAACGAATCTCCTGATCGTGATTTGTTTTCCCTACTATCTGATTTCTACTTAAATCCCAGTAAGCCTCAAGTTATGTCGGAGGATGAAGAGCTTGACCTGATGATGGTTTAATAGATTTAGCTCTTCTCAGGATAAGGAATATAAAAATCATGGTTTTCTTTAAAGAATTATCAACGTCCCTAAAACAAAAATGGTTAGAGTATTACCAAAAAAATTACTCTTGGTTAATACTCCACATGACAGAACAAAACACAGTTCAGACTCCTGATGGAGGGAGAAGACCTCTTTCATACCTTATCCTGGGAATTCTCAATGCCCTGGAACCAGAATTGGAAGCATTAATGTTGCCTTTCTCTAAACTTAAGGCCGATGCAGATAGTTTAGTAGAGGTTTTAGGGTTAAATTTTGACCCTGACATTGCAATAGGCAAAAAACCTGGTTTTTCCTCAGATATATCAACACCTATGGATATGGATATAGATAAAACAGGTGAAGATACTAAGCATTTACCAGGGGGAAATCAACCACTTATGCCAGATACAATTGAGGATTCTAATGATTTAGGTATTGCTGCAGCTGCTGCAATTACTGGAGCAGTTGCTGTAGCTGAAGGAGTAGCATTAGCTGCAGGATTGGATCAAGATTTGGATGATTTACCTGATAATGACCAAAATGAATCAAACCTGGAACTGGAAAGTGGTGATAGTTTGGCTATGGAATTAGATTCGGGCTCAGAAGTAGATGATGGTTTGGACCTAGGAACGGAGTTAGTAGCTGATGGGTTGGATATGGAACTAGGTTCTGACTCCCAAGTAAATGATGAGTTGGAGATGGAACTAGATTCTGACTCCCAAGTAAATAATGACTTACCTAGTATTGACCTTGGAGACTTGAATGAAAATAGTTCTGGCAATATCGATCAGGTAGAAGATATTTCCGAGTCATTTGAGAATATAGATGATTCAGAATTGGGTAAGCTTGATGATGATGTAAACCTATTTGGTCAAGATTCCTTAGATAAAATTGTTGATATAGACCTTAGCGAATTAGGAGATAGTAATCAGTCGGATGATGTGTCTTCTAATGATTTAGAAGACTTAGATTTTGACCTGGATGGAGAAGAGTTAGACTTAAGTTTAGATGAAGCCGATCTAGATTCTTTAGTAGGAGATCAAAAATCTTCTAATGATGATGATCTTGAAGGGTTACTGGGTTAAGTACGAGGAATTAAGTACGAAACAATAATTGAAGGTTATTCTCAATTGTGAGTTTAAACCTGGTAAATATACCTTTCCATTAAGGAATGGGAATGTATAAATTGTGCTATTAAACACGACCATAATATTAATGCCAGCAGAAACATTTTAGCCTTTGAAGGGCATTCACCCGATACTAAAAAACTCTCAACACTTCTTTATCTTTTTTTTAGTAAGCTTTTGTGCATTTAAACGACTTATTATTGTATGCTTCGTTCAGAGAAAAAACCTTTCTAAGTTCTAGCTTACTAATACGCATTTTAAATGGAGATTAGCTTATTACCTTAACATCTATGGGTTTTGCCTTGGGAGTAGTTAATTTTGTGTCTGAATGTACCGAAAAAGCTATAAATTGGCACCTCTAAGGTTCTAGGTTTTTAATCTCTGATATCAAATTTTTATAGTGTGATAACAGCTTGATTTGACCATTTGCAAGCATTGATTTACCCCAAAATAATGTTGATAAATAGGAGTATTTCTTGATGACTAATACTATTCAACCTGAAGCTTTAACTTTTGAGTGTGAAACTGGTAATTATCATACTTTTTGTCCGATTAGTTGTGTATCTTGGCTTTATCAAAAAATAGAAGATAGTTTCTTCTTAGTAATAGGTACTAAAACCTGTGGTTATTTCCTGCAAAATGCTATGGGAGTAATGATTTTTGCTGAACCTCGTTATGCTATGGCTGAGCTAGAAGAAGGTGATATTTCAGCTAAGTTAAATGATTATGATGAAT
>JAKQYG010000473.1 GCA_023356515.1 Trichodesmium sp. MAG_R04
AATACCACAGAAGAGTTAGAAAATAATCCGTAAAAACTAACTGGTAAAGAAATTAATAGAGGAGGAGTAGTAGCAAAAATTATTTCAGGTTTCCAACCATTAAAAGCTTGCCATAAACTAAAAACAATAAAACTACCATCTAACAAAAATCTATCTAAAATCCCTGGTTTAGATCCTCTGACATGAATATAACTACGTTGAACTGTCACACCATTTTTTTCTTCTGTCAGAAAAAACCTTCCTTTATACCCATTATAAACTTTACGTTCAGGATAATTTGGCATACCAGTAACCACGCGAACTTGATGTCCACGTTTAGCAAAACCTTCAGCAAGTTCTGTCATGAGGGGTGCAATACCAATTAGTTCTGGGTTATAGTTATAAGAATAGATAAGAATACGCATAATTTAACTAATTATTATTGTTACTCTGCAAAGGTAGTCAAACTTTTTCAGAGAACTCAGGTAGTTAAAACTGAAAACTTAAAAATATAAAAACCCTAACAGTAAGTATTTTGTATCATTTTAGCAGGCTCCACTATTTTTCTTGAATAGAATGACTACAGTCCTAATAATTAACTTGATATCATACATGAGACTCCAATTTTTTTGGTATTTTAAGTCCAGCCTAATAATATCTTCAAAATTTTTCACTCGAGAACGACCATTAACTTGCCATTCTCCTGTCATACCAGGTTTAACATCTAAACGTTGCCATTGAGGAACTTCATAATGTTCTACTTCATCAGGAGTTGGAGGTCTAGTTCCCACTAAACTCATATCTCCTTTTAATACATTCCAAAACTGAGGTAATTCATCCAAGCTCTTTCGCCTCAAAAAGTTACCAACTTTAGTAATTCTTGAATCATTGTCATTCTTAAAAATTGCACCTTGAGCTTGATTTTTGATCTTCCCCTTAAGTTGCTCTGCATTTTTACACATGGAGCGAAATTTCCACATTCGGAAACGCTTTCCCATCCAACCACATCGTATTTGACCAAAAAATATCGGACCAGGACTATCAAATTTAATAGAAATAGCTATTGGTATAAACAAAATACCTGTAATAAATAATCCTACTAAAGCACCGACAATATCAATGAGGCGTTTCACCCAAGATTTAATAGAATAATGAGTAACAGGAAGTTGATTTTCTTCAGGTTTATGACTACTTTTAACGTTTGGTTTTATAGATTGTTCAATAGTTAAAATTTTGTCTAATTCAGTTATAGACAATATACTCATAACCTGAGAATTAACATTATAAAGAATAAAATCTATATCTTGTTCCCTTGCTCTCTTTAAATTTGTCACCAAGGAACCAATACCACAACTATCCATAAAATTAGTTTTACTAAAATCAATAATAATTTTGCTGGTAGTATTTTCTTGAGAGAAAAGTTCTTGGCAAGTGAGTTTAAATGATTCTGCCTGTAAGACAGTAAAACAAATAGGCAGATTAATCACAGGAAATTTTTCCCTAATAGTTACTTTTATATCTGTGTCTGAGGTTTGGCTAACCATCAAATTCTGGTTCCTATTTTTTGTAAAACTATGCTATTATCATTATTGATATATACTTTGCAAGTTAATCATCCATTCCTATTTAAATAATGTATATAGCTAGAAGAGGAAGATTACTATTTTTCTTAATCCAATCATACTTCCACGATAACACCAAAATAATCAAGATAAATTTAATTTGAGTGGGTTGTTACTTCCGATACAGTCTAGTTATGATTAGTTTCCGGTTAACCCACCCAATATATTCTGTCTAGTTATATATATTTTCAGAGTATGAAGTTTCACGACCTTCTTTAACTCTGGCCTTAGCTTTAGAGGCACTACGTTTAAGAGCTTGAAGTCGCGCTTCATATTTTGCTCTTTGCCGTTTTTTGGGAGTTTCTTCAATTAGAGTTTTCATAGCACTACCTAGACTCTTATAAGCATTGGGGAGTGAATAACCAAAACGAGTTGCTAGGGCGATCGCTTTATCATCTGCTTCTATCGCCTCTTTTAAATTACGCTCTCCATTATTTTTCTGATAGAGTCTATACCCAGATACACCACACAAAGCTAAAGCCAGAAATAGAAGTAGACCATCCTGTACCCATAATTCACCAACAGCACCCCCCAAACCTATAGCGAGGGCAGCCATTTCCCAGCCATCCTTCGGAATTGTATCATTTATTATTCTGGCCACTTCATGCCAGAATAATAAATTACGTTGGTCTAATGCCAGTTGCTCCCAACGTGCTAGGTCAATAGATATTTCTACTTGATCTTTGCCTATTTCCTCGCTGCGAATAAGTGAGGGATTAACTTCAATAGATTTTTCTACCATTACCCAACTTTGTAATTCCGGTGGTAGTAAGCCTTTCAAACGCCGAATTTCAGTCATTTCGGCTCTTGCAGTAGTAGTAGCATAAGATGTCATAATTTGTTTGAGTCCTATAGATTTTTCAACAGAATATCGGTCTCAAATCGTCCTGACCGTCGTTATCAAGCTTTGTATAAAACCGCTATGATTAAAGCTATCAGTTATACATCAGGACAAATATGGAAGTATTATATGATAATTGCTGAAAACTTGTCTAATTCAGATAAAAGAATATTTATTCAAGGTATTGCACATCATAGTATTGCTTTCAATAAAGACTTTAAAAGTGTTGATAATATGTGTTCAGATTACAACTATCAAGATTTAATTAACTTAGTTAAATATGCTATCTTTTTGTGATTAAACAAGTCAAACCACATACTTACTTTTTAGAGAATAAACTAGAGGTAATTCTAATTGATGACTCAAGCCTTCTTGGTAATTGATTTCATATTGAGGAAATCAAGAATAGTTTTAGCAACTCCTTGAGCAGCTAAATATGGTACTCCATTACCAATAGTTTTAAACTTATGGCTGAGAGTCATATTATTTGGTAAAGCAAATTTTTTTTAGGTAAAGACTGGATAGCTAATGCTTCTGCTGCAGAAAGACGGCGAGCTCTATTATAGATGTAAATGAACTTTATTCTTTCCATAACAAGCAGTGGGAGAATAACACCATCGATGAAAACGTTTATAAGATTTTTTTTCTATCATCTCCTTCTGCTATTGTCTCAAATTTTATTCGGCCTGCTCTTGGTTGAAAATAATGCCCTGAATTAGGATGAAAAACAACATTATTTTGCTTAAACCAATATTCAACGGTCAGTTCTTGAGGTATTCCTTCTGGGCAATTTATTTCTGAATTTTCTACAAAAGTATTTGTCTGAGGCC
>JAKQYG010000474.1 GCA_023356515.1 Trichodesmium sp. MAG_R04
AAGTATTACTAAATCTGGTAGAGCAACTCAACTCCAAAGTCAAACAATTAGAAGAAGAAAATCAAAAGCTACGGGACGAAAACAACTGATCTCTTAGGTGAACTTGGCAAACCAGACATTAGAGTTGTTGGGAAATAAGTTAACAGAATGAAGTGCGGAATGTGGGATTATAAATAAGGTAATAAAACTTAGCATTGGAATGATAAAACTTGCTTTGTCTATCTTCTGCTTTTGGACCGAGTTTTATCGCAAGTCCTGATTAAACTAAAAAAAGGTAAAAAATTAAGATTAAACAATTAGGAAATAAAAAATAATGTTTGAACAACAACCAGAAGCTATTCAACAAAAAGTAAAGAAATTGGCGACTGAATCACAAAAAGCAAATCCCACTGCATGGTTTGATGTTTTATATTCTGAAGCTCAAGGTGATGCTGGACAAATACCTTGGGCGCGTTTAACAACACATCCCTATTTACAAGAGTGGTTATATATTTCTCAACAAAAAGGAGAAGGAAACACTGCCTTAGTGATCGGATGTGGTTTGGGAGATGATGCAGAAGCTTTGGCAAAGTTAGGTTTTCAGGTGACGGCTTTTGATATTTCAACTACGGCGATCGCCTGGTGTCACAAAAGATTTCCTAATTCTTCAGTCAACTATTTAGTTGCCGATCTGTTGACCTTAGATACTGAATGGCATCGTAAATTTGATTTAGTATTGGAGTCGCGGACTGTTCAGGCTTTGCCGGTAGAAATGCGATCGCAAGTCGTTAACTGTATTACTCCTTTAGTGGCAAATAGGGGTATACTTTTGGTGATTACTCGCATACGAGACAATGATTCTATAGCTGATGGTCCTCCTTGGGCCTTATCAGATAAAGAACTTGCCGAATTTATTAAGTTAGGTTTACAAGAAGTTCGGCGGGATTTATTTTTATCTGCAGCGGGTGAAAAGAAGATTAAACAAGTTCGGATTGAATATTGTTTGAATGAATAAAAAACTTGATTTTTTTATTAGCAGGACTTACGCAAAGACACTATATATAGCGCATGACAATTTCGAAGATCTTCACTTTAACTTCATGCGTTAGCGGAGCTTTGCGTCTTGTATTCAAAAAACCTTTAGTTGTTCAAGTTAAATAACCTTCATTTTAATTAAATGAATTTATAAGGTAGCTCAAACTTATATTTGAGCTATATCGATCTCAACAACTCTATTTATTCTGATTCCATAGTAGTTTTTCTTGATATTCTTCATTTTTATCAATAGAGTAATTTTCTATTGACTCAGTAACTTCTTCTAAATTTGGATTTAGGTTAGATGGTAATTTCTCTACTATTTCTGATATATGAGGAGGCTCATTTTTTTGAAGTGGGTCTTCAATTTCCAGCTCCTTTGTGATATTTAAAACTTCTTCTACTTCTAATTCCTCATTAGTAGGTTCAGTGGTAGGAATTTCTTGTAATTCTTCTGGTTCGACAAAAATTTCTTCTCCTTCTATTTCCTCATCAATAAGAATTTCTTCTGTTTCTGAAGTTATGTCTAGCTGTGGTTCCTCATAGATGTATTCCTGAGCAATTATACTAAGTGCTTGTTTAAGTGAAATTTCTCCTCGAGTTATTTTGCTGAGACTATCTTCCCCATCTGGTTTGTAGGTAATCAAGTGAGCAGTATTGTTATAAACATTATTAAGTTGATTACCTGATTCATCAATATATTCTAACTTGACCCAATTTTTTCCTGGATAGAACCCTTGTAAATATATTGGTTGCCATTGATCAGTGATAAAACTAGTTCCATTAATAGTAATACGAATACGCCAATCATCTATTTCATCTTCAGGATCTTCTATCGCTACCGAGGGTAATGGCACATTAGTAAGGTAGTAATCAATCATAATAGGTTCTGCACCATAAATACCTATAGGACTATTGTAAGTTAACAAAGGTAAGTTGGGAGCAGGATTATTATTTACAGTTTTGGTGAAGATGTGAAATGTAGTTTGAGCGTAAGCACCTTCATTCTTAAAACTTTCATCCCACGGACGACAGGCAAAAACTCTTAGGGTATGGGTACCTGGTTCTAAGTCTGATAGCACAATGGATTCATTAAGATTATAAATTTTTGTGTAATGTTTATTATCTAAGATAACTTCTATATAAGGTCCTATATTTAAGTTTGACTTGAATATAGGTAAATCTTGGAGCTCTAGTTGCACAGTAATATTATTGTCTTCAAATATTTGCTCCGGTTGTGGACTTTGTATTGCTACTTGAGGTTTGTATTTGTTTAAAGCTTGGCGCAGTTGTTGAATTATCTCCGGTGGGGAAACTTCAGATATTTTAGCGGCGGTAGAGATGATTGGAGATTCTTGGGGAAGAATTTGAGGTGATTCAGAAAAGCGATCGCTACAACCAACGAAACCAGATATTAAAACTAATGTAATTAGGAATGTGATAATTTTTCTGAGGTCTTTTGCTTGCAAATTTATGCTAAACACTGATGATACTCCTAGAATTTTTAACCAAAAATAAAGGGTTTTACTTAGAATCAATATAGAGATTAAAGACATTTTATCTATACTAAGTACGAAAGTCTTGTAATTCACTCGCAGATATAATTTATACCAAATCCGGTTCTTAATGTATGTAGCTTTTCAAAATTCTCTCTAAGTTTTTAGAGTGCATAGGAGTCTTACTACTTTTTATCTCTGCTTCAAAACACATACATGAGAGTTTCTAGCTCATGTGGCTCCTGATAATTAAGCTTACTTTCAGGGTTGAAACCACGCTACATATAAAATTTGAGCTTTGTAAAATGTTAGGTAATATACCTTGACTTTTTTTATCTGTTATGCATTACAAAAAAACTTTTATTAATTTTTTATCAAGAAATTTTAATAATTGTAAACATACAACTTAAATATCTGAACCAAGTCTATAATCACCTAAAGAACTTCCCATGTACATGGAATTGGTAAAAACAAATCTATGTATTTGATAAGGTTTTCAACAACATCAATAATTTAATTAGTTGTCTTTGAGAGAGGAGAGTCTTCATGACAATAAGTCCTCCAGAGCGCGAGGCAAAGGTAAGAGTAACTGTTGATTCTGACCCCGTACCTACTTCTTTTGAAAAGTTTGGTAAGCCTGGTCACTTCAGTCGGTCTCTATCCAGAGGACCAAAAACCACTACCTGGATTTGGAACCTCCATGCTGACGCTCACGACTTTGATAGTCATACTTCTGAT
>JAKQYG010000475.1 GCA_023356515.1 Trichodesmium sp. MAG_R04
CTATAGGTATTTGATGCCCCCCTACGTCCAGTTTTTTGTTGATTTACCCACTGCTCTATGACTTCATCATTCAACCAAAATGTGAGGCTCCCTCTCTGTCTTAGGGACGCATCATCCATAGGACCAGTTGCTGATTCGGTACTTACACTTGGACTTGGACTTACTCATCTCTACCCTTACTATAGGTTTCTTGTGCCACACACTTATTGCTACCATATTTTCTATCTTTATGCAACAAAGCCGCGAATTTTTATTATTCATTATATTACACTCCCCAAAGAAAAATGTGTCCTTCTTCGTCGCCAGCAATTAACATTTTGCCATCAGGACTAAAAATAAGGGAGCGAATGGGAGAAGAATGGCTATAAGTCGTTAAGGTCGTTACAATATCCCCATTATGGGGATTCCAAAGACGAATAATTGGGTTGTCAGCATCAAAACTTGCGCTGGCTAAAATTTTTCCTGTTGGATGATAAGCTAAGGCGAGAATGTTGGGAAAATCATGTTTTCCTTGAGTATTATAAACCAGAGATTTCTTAGCAATATCCCAAATAGTAATTTGTTTGGAATTTTCGCCCACTGCTAAATATTCTCTATCAGGACTAATGGCTGAACTGGTAATAGCTCTCAGTTCTAATGAATTTTCATCATTAATTAATGTAGGAATAACTATTACTTTGTCTCCTTCATTTGAAATTTGCCAAGAAATAAGACGACCATCCATTCCTGAACTGATGACTGTGTTATGATTAACTACTAATCCTAAAACAGCATTGGCAATTGTCGATGGATATAAACGTCCAGTCTTATGTTCTTGCAGTTTATATAGTAATTTTTTGGGGTTTAAATCCCATACCCATAAATAAATTTCTAAGGAATTACAAGAACTGACGAATAAATATTGATCATCAGTAGTTAAAGCCAGACATTCAATTTCACTGTTATGACCGTTCTCAATGGTATCTATACATTCCCATGAAGCTGTGTTCCATGTTTTAATAGTTCTATCATAACTTCCACTGATTAACTGATTTTCTATAAAAATTAGTGAAGAAACATCTTTCTTATGTTCCGCTAAGGTTTTCAAATGTGTAACTCGATCTCCTTTGATTTTCCAGATATTTATAGTGCTGTCATAACTGCCACTAGCCAAAATTATCTCGTTGTTATTTGTCATAACAGCTAATGCACCAACTCCTTGATGATGATAAGGATTTAATTCATCTTTTAATTCAGCTGTTTTCCAATTCTTTGTATCATTTTTCCAATCTATTAAACTACACCAATCATCAATTTTGATGGCTTTACAAATTATAATAAATGAGTCAATGCTAATGCTTTCTTGTCTCCAAAACCTTTTAACTGTTCCTAGACTCAATCCATTGGGAAGACCATCTTCCTTATCCTTATAAAGTTTTTGCTTATTAGTAAACCCAGCTTGTTTTCTAGCTTTATCTGCTAGTATTTTTCCTTCGTCTGAAAGTTTAACCATTTTTTCAACCCAACTTAATTAAGTTAATAATAAACCGAATCACAAACTCATTCGAGTCTCGATTTCTTCTGTGTCAAACATATTTTATTTGTCAAGGATCAGTTATAGATCGCCTATCTAATTTAATCCTGAGCTATAAATAGCTCTAGACAGCCAAAAAAGTCTTAATATAACATGAGAATTAATCAAACACATAAAAGAGTGGTTCCAAGCAAAAAATAAAGTTTTTTGTCAGTAACAACTTATTTTAAAGTATTGATTTGCACCTTGAAAACTGATATCCTTATAAAGTTGTTGCTTAATAAAAGATACCTATGAATAATTCTTCTTCTTTGTCCGAGAAGGAAATTAAAGCAATTCAAGACGCTTTAAAAAAGGACAAAAAACCGACAATTGGTTTAGTTGGTGTATCGGGCGTGGGTAAGACTAGCACCATAAACAAGATGTTTAAAACACATCTTCCCGTTAGTGCAACTATCGCCTGTACCAAAAATTTTGAGACCATCGATCTAGAACTTTCGATGAACCAAGGAATTGCCAAAGGTCAACCCATAGAGTTGACAGTTGTTGATGCTCCCGGACTTGCTGAGGACATTAAACTTGATTCTCAGTATTTAGAAATGTATCACCAGCACTTACCCAATTGTGATGTCATTCTCTATGTTTTAGCGGCTAGAAATCGAGCGATGGCTCTTGACCAAATGTATCTTGAAAAACTCAAATCTTTTCATCAAAATATGGTCTTTGCTATCAATCAAGTGGATTTATTAGACCCGATGGAATGGAATGAAAAAATCAATTTACCGAGCGATCACCAATTAGCCAATATCCAGGAGGTAATCAAAGACCGAACAGAAAAATTGGAGTCTGTTGTGGAAAAAGAGATTAACTTAATTGCTTACTCCTCTAAAACAGGCTATAACCTCCAAGAACTTTTCTCAAGCCTCTTAGATGCTTGTCCACCTGAAAGAAAATGGCTTTTCCAAGGATTAAAATCTTTTCATTTTACTGATTTTATCCCCAAAGAAACCTTAGCTCATTTACGTCAACAAGGCTTAATTTAGGCTTTTTTATTACTACAAGGAGAAAAATATGACTCAACAGACTTTTAACCTAACTCAAAGTGACATTGATAAGATCGCTGAAGCAGTTTCTAAGAGTAGCGAACAAGAAAAACGGAATGCTATAGTAAGTCATGAAGCGTTCCTGCGCTGGCTAACCAATTGGGGGCTTCACTTCATTGCCAACAAGATTGCTAATTGGGCATTGAGTCAAATTAAAAGCCTTTGGCATCGCTTAACTGGTCGCTAGATTTCATCTCAAATTTTAATCTATTAACTAACTCCCCTTGAGGGAGTTTTTTAGTCAGGACTTACGCAAGTACGCTATATGTAGCGTACTGTCGATATAAAATTCTCCATACTATAATTAGTTTTTTTTAGATAGATATTACTTTTAATGTATCTTTAAATAAGGTTACAACAAGAAAAGTTTATTCGGAGTTGGTATTTGAGTTTTCAGGGATATTTAGCTGCTGTTGAAATTAAGGAAAAGCGACAGGAAGATTTATTGAGACAAAATAGGGATAAGTCTTGGTGGCGGGAAACTATTATTCTTTATGGGGCAGAACTCAAACCAGTTGATTTTCGCCTGTTTATTTTTATGTTATTAGAGGATGGCAGGGAAAAAGCGGGGGATCTTGCTTATAGATGCTGGAGAGAATATCCTCGGCCAGTTGAGCCAGACCT
>JAKQYG010000476.1 GCA_023356515.1 Trichodesmium sp. MAG_R04
GTACTCTCACTACGTTAGGTAGGTAAGGTCACGGGAAGACGACCCGTTAATAGGTGTTAGGTGGAAGTGCAGTAATGTATGGAGCCTAGACATACTAACAGACCGAGGGCTTGACCTCTATTTTGACTTTGACTTCTGGCTATGCAGCCTTCATGGTTTTTTGATTTATTCATAACATTTGTTGTTCTTATTTTCTTATACTTTGACTTTGAAAAGCTATAAAGCTGACGTACTCACTGTTAGACGTAATGTAAAGTAACGAGTAGTGATAATCAAGGCCAAGACACTAACAAGACATTTAGGAAATCCTAGACTACTTTTAAGTGTGGCATGGGACTCAAACAAAATACCGTCCCTGGTGTCTGTCAATCCTAATATCAAATGGAAAGACATAAACTGGAAACAGGCAGAAGTTAGAGTATTCAAGTTGCAAAGGTTAATTTACAGAGCATCCAGTCGTGGTGAAGGTGATCATGGACTTAAGACTGCCAAGGATTTGAAAGCAGTAAACTTCCTTAAGACTCATTAGGTCCAAAGTGGAATTTTAAGGATGTACCTACGGTTCTGAAGACGAGCAGGTTCTATAAAGGGATTAATTATTCTGGAAATAAGCTTGCTTAGTTTAACCCTAGCTTGATAGATTATGATTTGTGAGAGAAAAGTAAAAAAAAATCTAAAAATCGAATTGTCCACGAATATAAGTATTCCCGTAGCACCTGTAGGGTATAAATCAGGGTTTGTTGGTATAATAGGGCGACCCAATGTTGGAAAATCTACTTTGATGAATCAACTGGTGGGGCAAAAAATTGCTATTACCTCCCCTGTTGCTCAGACTACTCGTAATCGTCTGCGTGGTGTTTTGACCACAGAAGCAGCGCAGATAGTTTTTGTTGATACTCCAGGTATTCATAAACCTCACCACCAACTAGGAAAAGTACTAGTTCAAAATGCTCAAGTAGCAATTCAATCTGTGGATTTAGTTTTGCTACTAGTAGATGGGTCAGTAAGAGCAGGTGGAGGTGATCGCTATATTATAGACTTACTCCATAAAATCCAGACTCCTGTAATTTTAGGTATAAATAAGCTAGACCTACAATCTCAAAATGATTGGGAAATAGAAGCTAGTTATTATCAATTAATTTATCCTCACCTCTGGCAAATAATCAAATTTTCTGCTCTTACAGGAGAAGGATTAGAAATACTACAAAGTTTGTTGATTGAACATCTTGAAATTGGGCCTTATTATTATCCTCCTGATTTAGTAACAGACCAAGCAGAACGCTTTATTATGGGGGAGCTGATCCGGGAGCAAATCTTATTGTTAACTCGAGAGGAAATACCCCACTCAGTAGCGATCACTATTGACAGAATAGATGAAGAAGCAACTATTACTCACATTCTTGCCACTATCAATGTTGAACGCTCATCTCAAAAAGGAATTCTAATTGGCAAGGGCGGGAATATGCTAAAAGCTATTGGTAGTTCAGCACGTCAACAAATTCAAAAGTTGATTGCAGGTAAAGTAAATTTGGAACTATTTGTCAAAGTACAGCCCAAATGGCGAAAGTCTTGGATTCAGTTGGCTGAGCTAGGATATCAGGTTGAGAAATAAGAAAAATTTTATCTAAATGTTGGCAGAAGACCCGTGCTCTCCCTACGGGATAGCCTCAGGTCTTCTGCCAATCAATCTTGTGGTTTTACAAATAATCTGTTAGAATGTAGATGTTTAAAAGTAGACAGTAGATGGTTGAAAAAGCATACAAATTTAGATTTTACCCAACTTCTCAACAGGAAAGTCTGCTGAGGAGAACTTTGGGCTGTGTGCGTTTAGTCTACAACTTTGCCTTAGCTGCCAGAACTCAAGCTTGCTATGAACACCAGGAACGAATAGCTTACAAACAAACCTCAGCTATGCTGACGAACTGGAAAAAACAGGAAGATGAACGATTTTCACTAGTGAAGTAAGTAGTGTACCACTCCAGCAAGGCTTAAGACATTTACACACTGCTCTCACCAACTTTTTTAGCGGACGGACTAAATATCCGTTCCCTCTTGAAATTGCGCAACGGTGGCAGTGCTGAGTTTACTAAGGCAGCCTTCAAGTGGAAAGATGGCCAAGCCTACTTGGCTAAATGTGCAGAGCCCTTAATAAGAGAAAACCAAACAATAGTAATTGAGGATTTAGCTGTAAAAAATATGGTCAAGAATCACAAGTTAGCAAGGGCTATCGGTGATCCCCACATTCCGCACTTCTTAACATTAAATTGATAAGTTTTATTAATCTAATGTGGGTATTTCATAGGCCACTGGCCAGAGTTTAAAACAATTTATGATGTAATTTAAGTTATATATCAGAAAATATAGCTTTATTATATTTGAACCTAATCATTTTAATAATATAATAACGAGTATTGTTAACCTAACATTGGAGCTCAGTTTTCATACTTACCTAATCTAATGGTAATGGTGTGGTCTCCAAGGCGTAAATTTGATAAAGCTAGCATTAACAGTATAGGAATAAGACTGTGGCTCATACGTTTATATTAGAATCAGGCAAGTGGAATATAACAGGAAATTGGCTAGAACGTAATGGAATGTTAATTACTGTCAAGGGTAAAACTATCGTGACATGGGATCGCACGGATTGGTTCTCTATGGTAACAAAACTAATATTCCCTACTCAAGACCATGAGGAAATTGTTTTACAATACAGAGGACGTCTTGACAGTGACGAGCGACGCTATACCTTTCTTCTTCAGCATAGCGAGCTAGGAAAAGTGGAAGGAGAAGGATGGCTTGGTGTTGATTCAATTATTCAACGCTATTGGGTAGTTGGAAATGACGCACAACGTCGTAGTGGTTTTGACACCTTACACCGCTTAGATGAAGAGCGATATTACAGTAATAGTGGACTTTTAACAGGTCCTTCTTTGGTGAGTGCTATGGAAGCAACTATAGAGCGTATAGAGCCTCTTGCAGATAATTAATATGATTAAAACCCACATTCCGTGCTTCATTATGTAGCACAAAAAGATACATGAATTATCATCAGAATTTGAGCCAACAAATTAATTCTATAGAACACAAAAAAAATCAGTGGCATGAGTATTTTTGGCCAACCAGGGTTTATGTTGGCAGCAGGACATACAGGAGGAACTACACTCCTGTTGATAGCATCAATTAATTTTCTTAACTATTCAAGTGGTGCGATCGCGAAGCGGACTGGAAGTCTATCGCT
>JAKQYG010000477.1 GCA_023356515.1 Trichodesmium sp. MAG_R04
AACATTAGCTCAAGCTGTTCCTATGTCTGGAGTGGTAATCGTGACGACTCCTCAGACTGTGGCATTACTTGACTCGCGCAAGGGTTTAAAAATGTTTCAGCAGTTGGGTGTTTCTGTTTTAGGGATAGTGGAAAATATGAGTTATTTTGTACCTCCAGATATGCCAGAGAAAAAGTATGATATTTTTGGCTCTGGTGGAGGTGAAAAAACAGCACAAGAATTAGAGGTTCCTTTACTTGGTGGGGTTCCTCTAGAAATGCCTGTAAGGGAGGGAGGAGATTCTGGGATACCTATTGTAGTTGGAGATCCAGGTTCTGTTTCTGCTCAAGAATTACGGGTGATAGCTCAAAAAATTGCTGCTAGAGTTTCTCTTGCTGCTTTAGTATAAAAAAGTCATAAATGCCAAAATAATTAACAATTTAAAAAAATTTGTATCTGTAAAATCTAGCAAATATTTTGAGGAGAGTAGATATAATGATTTTACCAGGTGTAGCGGTTAAAGTTAAAAATATTGGTGATACCTACTATGGTTTTCAAGGACAAGTTCAACGAGTCAGTGACGGTAAAGCTGCTGTATTATTTGAAGGTGGAAATTGGGATAAATTAGTAACATTTAGATTATCGGAATTAGAGGTGATAGATGCAACGGCAGGTCGCAAGAAAAAATAAGGACATTTTAAGACTTAAAATTCATAATTTAGAAATTGTTGCCAAATTGATGGTAATTTATAGATATTATTTACACTTAATTAATAACCAATAAATTAACGTTATGAGCTTTCCCTTTCAGGGGTTCAAAATAAAATCCAAAATTTTAAGTATTCTACTTAAGCAAAAGACAGGCTGTCGTCAATTTAAACTTAAAATTTTACTAGCTGAGCCCTTGTTAAATGAAAAGTGACCCTCAAAACTATATGCTGTATAGCTTACTGATAACTGATAATATTTATGCGTCTTCCTTTGCCCCAATTTGCTAATAGAAATTACCAAAATAATTACATAGCTGAAGTCATAGAAACAGCTACTACAGAATTTTTAGCTCAATGTTTAGAACCAGAAGAGTTAGATTTTCCAATGATGCCTGCTTTTGCTACTTGGGTAAAGTCTCAAGATGAACAATCGAGAAATATGATTTATGGGGTAGTTTATTATGCTACTACTTTGCCTATTGATTCAGTACATAGAGCTAGAGCTTTGGGAATGTCTATACCTGAATTACGGGAGCAACAACCACAAATTTTCGCTATGTTAAAGACAGAGTTTCGAGCAGCAATAGTGGGTTTTTCCTCTCCAGAAAATTTGAATGGTTCTCAAACAGAAAATGGCATAATTTATCAGTATATTCCACCTCGTCCACCTCAAATTCATCAGGCAGTTTATTTATGTGAACCAGAGGAAATAATTAAGTTTAGTGAAAAGTTAGATTTCTTGCGGACATTATTACTGTTAAGTAATGCTCCTGTTGATTCTTTAGTTGCAGCTACTATTCGGGAAATTTATCAACTCAGAAAAGCGGATCGTAATTGGTTAGTCCAAGCAGGTAGAAATATGAGTGTTTTACTAAGAGATGATTATGACCGCCTCAAAATAATATTAGGGCAGATACATGGTTAATACGGCGCTTTCCTTTTTTATAAGGTAGGCTGACGTGGTTAAGATGCCCGCACTACAGGATTTTAACTATTTATTCTCTACATTATTTGCCCGAAATCTGCTGTAAATGTGATAAACTGAACGAGTTATCTAAAATCGCACATCTGGGTAATCGGGTGTTCTTAGAGATTTTTAATCTGTGGGAATACACCTGGATGGAGGATTAACCCGAATAGGAGATAAAATCATGCCAGTTGTTAGTTTGGCTCAATTGTTAGAGTCAGGAGTCCACTTTGGCCATCAGACCCGTCGCTGGAACCCAAGAATGTCCCAATATATTTTTACTGAGCGTAATGGGGTTCATATCATTGACCTGGTTCAAACAGCTCAATTAATGGATGAGGCTTATAGTTATATTAGAACAGCTTCAGAACAAGGGAAAAAATTTTTATTTGTTGGTACAAAGCGTCAAGCCGCTGGTATTATCGCTCAAGAAGCTACTAGATGCGGAGGGTATTATATCAATCAACGTTGGTTAGGTGGAATGCTAACCAATTGGACTACTATTAAGACTCGGGTAGAAAGATTGAAAGACTTGGAGCGTCGTGAAGAAAGTGGGGCACTAGATTTGTTGCCAAAAAAAGAAGCTTCGGTTCTTCGTCGTGAAATGGGTAAATTACAAAAATATCTGGGTGGGATTAAAAATATGCGTCGCCTTCCAGATGGGGTAATTATGGTAGATCAGCGACGAGAGTATAATGCAGTTCAGGAATGTCAGAAGTTGGATATTCCCATCGTTTCTTTATTAGATACTAATTGTGACCCTACTCAAGTAGATATTCCAATTCCAGCAAATGATGATGCTATTCGGTCCATTAAACTTATAGTCGGTAAATTGGCTGATGCTATTTATGAAGGTCGTCATGGTCAACTAGAAACGGATGAATATGACGATTATGAGGATTATAGTGAATATGAAGATGATGATGAAGGTGCAGGTACAGAAGTAGATTTTGACTTAGATGATGCTAATGAAGAGGAATTATCGAAAGATAATAATGAAGAAGAATAATTCCCGATTAGTAAGCTTTTGTGATTTAAACGACTTATTGTTGTATACCTATTTCAAAGAAAAAAGACTTCTAAATTCTAGGTTATAGCTTACTAATATGCATTTTAAATGAGTATTAGCTCATTGCTAAGTATCTTGAGGTAGGTCTTTTTAGGAATAAATTAAAGGGTAAATTATTTCTAAATATCTTATCTGAAGTCATAAAACTAAAGTATGATTGTTTCCTAAAATGAAATTGTACCAAAACTAAAATAGGGAAGGAGAAAAGATGGCGGAAATATCTGCAAAGTTGGTTAAAGATTTGCGCGAACAAACAGGCGCAGGTATGATGGACTGCAAAAAAGCCTTGAAAGAAACTGATAGCGATATTAATAAAGCTATGGAGTGGCTTAGAAAAAAAGGTATTGCTTCTGCTGGAAAACTCGAGGGTAAAGTAGCAACAGAGGGACTGGTTGAGAGTTATATTCATACAGGTGGCAGAATTGGTGTTTTGGTAGAAGTAAACTGCCAAACTGATTTTGTGGCCCGGAATGAAGCATTTAAAGAATTAGTCAAGAATGTTGCTATG
>JAKQYG010000478.1 GCA_023356515.1 Trichodesmium sp. MAG_R04
CAAAATTTCAAGCGAGGAGGATTGGAAACTAGACTACTTGATGAGATTACTTGGCTGAAAAATAATAATATTTCAGTGGTTGTAGCTTGCGGAGGAAATGTAGACAGGGAGATGGTTTCTCGATTTCCTTCTTTTTTGTTGATAGAGGGTTTGGATTTCACAATACGTGCTATCGGAAAGTCACTTGTCGATGATGTAGAAAAGCTTCGGGAAATTATTAGAAAATACGAAATTGACCATGTTTATATACATCCATTTGCTAGCATTATTCCGGGAGTGATTGCGGCAGAATTAGAACAAAAACCTAGAACTTTAATCTTGCACGGAATTGACTCAGTCAACCCAAAACAGTATTATGGAGATTTTTTGCAAATGCTTTGGCATTTGGCGATATTTCCAGCAGTTGAAGAAATAGTAACTGTTTCTGCCAATTTGGCAAATTTAGTGAAAAAAGCTTGCCCTTCAGTCAGGGAAGATAGTTTAACGATAGTACCTAATGGGGTAGATTGTAGCAAATTTTTGCCTGCAACAGCAAATAAACAAAAAAATGTCATTTTGGTGCTTAGTAGGTTAGATGGATATCGCGCCCCTCGGATTATGGATTTGCTGAAATTACTGCAACCTACAAAATTTGAGTTACATATAGCTGGAGATGGTCCCGGTAAAAGCAAGTTAGAAGCGCAAGTAACAGCAATGGGAATGGGCGATCGTGTCAAATTCCTTGGTTTTATTTACGATACCCCATCATTGTTATCTCAATATGCCTACGTTTCAGCTAATGGCAGAGCTTTTTTAGAAGCAGGGGCATCGGGGTGTGTGTGTATATTCTTACGGAAAGATTTATCATTTCCAGTCGAAGTTTCTCAGATACCTGAACTTGCCTATTATAACTTTAGCTTTAGCAGACGGAATTTTGAGATAGAACTTGCAGATGAGGATATTCTTGATTTACTTGAAAATGCTCCTCATAACCCTGCTTATGATTTGTCAAAGTCTATCAAAGAGCAATACCATCAACCGAATATACTAACAGCTTGGGGATTTCCGGAAAGATCATTTAACAAAATCCCTCATTTAATTGAGATTTATAACATTATTATTCACGAACATACTGGTTTTAGCGATCCTTTTCTGAATAATTTTAGGGTTGTCAGAGAAGTTTATCGACTCATAGGTCATTTAGATGTTGCTAAAATTCACCAAAAGTCACTAGCTTCAGATCAACTGTTTGCAGGGATTGATTTTCCTCTTAAAATCTCAGAAACACAATTGATTGAAGATTTGCAAAAACATAAAAAAAATGGCGGGAATATTGTATTATATCCCCTTTGTTACGACTGGAATATTCAGATGTTTCAGAGACCACAGCAGATAGCAATAGCTCTAGCTAAATGTGGTGCTAAAGTGATTTATGTTTCTAGGTCAGATAAAAACTCAGATAGTTTTTATGAATTAGATACCAATTTGTTTTTGATCCATGAGTTTGATGACATAGTTAATTTAATACCTAGTTCATGGATTATAATATATTCGCAGAATCAACACTATCAAATTGTAGATTTGATGAAGTGGCGACTATTAGGACATAGAATTGTTTATGAATATATAGACCATATTGACGCAAAAATCTCAGGAGGTGCAGCGAATATTCTATCCCTACTTTGGGAAAATATTAGTCAGGAAAGCGTAGACTTATTTATAGCAACTGCTAACGTATTGCGGGAAGAATTAGCAGGGCGTTTCCCTTCTAAATTAATTAGTCTTGTTCCTAATGGTGTAGATGCTGAATTTTACTTTTCTAATGCCAAGAGAAATGCGGAACAAGTCAATGAAAATTTCCAACCTATTGTGAAACGTTCTCTGAGTGGGAGAAAAATCGTCGGTTATTTTGGTACTATTGCACCATGGTTGGATTATAACTTAATTTCTGGATTGGTACTGGAAAACCCAGCCATTGATTTTGTTTTTATCGGTCCTGTGTATGGTACAGTTAAACAGGAAAATTTACCTAATGCTGAAAATTTATTTTGGGTGGGTTTGATTAACCACCATGATTTACCTAAGCACGCTGTTTGGTTTGATGTTTGCCTGATTCCTTTTGAGGCAGGACAAATAGCTAAAACAACTTCACCGTTAAAACTTTATGAATATTTTGCATTAGGTAAACCTGTTGTGGTTACGGATTCTATGTTGGAATGTACTCAATATGATTTCGTTTTCAGAGGTGGTTCAGTTCCTGAAGTTTCTACGGCAATTTCTGAGGCATTAGTTTTATCTACTGATGAACACTTTATTCAGTTTCTCAAAGAAAAAGCTGAAGAAAATTCCTGGAAGGTAAGAGCTAAAACATTATTGGCATCTATGGATTCTATAGAAGTTAATACCACTTTAGAAAAAGTCATAGAATTTCCAAGTCAGATTCAAAATTTTCCAGACCCAGTATTTGCTTTAGATATTAGTGAGTATTCAACACCCGATACAGTCAAGGAAATTATGGGGAATAACCCCATACTGGGAGTTAATTTAAGACCCTGGAAAGTTGGTAAACAAGACTCATACTTTCTAGAAAAATTAGCCAATGCTTTCCAACAAATCACAGCAGAATATAACTGTATTTTGTTAGGAATACCAATGCAAGATGGAAAGAATAACGATGAAGCTATATTACGTCAAATGTTTGAGATGGTTGACTCCTCTGAACCTAAAATAGTTTTGAATTGGACAAATAATTTTGCTGAATTATTTGGGGCATTAAAATCTTGTCAAGCTTTAGTATCAATGCGCCTACACAGTTGTTTATTAGGACACCGTTTAAGTATCCCCACTGTAGGTTTAGCTTATGACCCTAAAGTTAGCTCTCATTTTCAATCGTTGGGAAGAGAAAATTTTTCTGTACCATTAGATCTTTCAGTCTCAGAATTAGTTAATAAAATCAAACAAGTTATGGATTTGCAAGGTAATTTACCTCAATCTGTAAAAGCTAAAGTACAACAATTAGAGTCCCAAGCAAGAGAAGGTATAAAACTTCTAGGCAACCGCTTAAACTCTATTACTACTGTTAGAAATACAGCCAAAATTATTAATCAAGTTATTCAAGAAACTGCAGAAAAAAAGGTAGTTAAGTTAGTAGAAAAAAAATTAAGTTGCCTCCAGTTTGCTTCAGAAAATAATCCTAATATTTTATCTGCTCATTGGTACGCTCCACCAAAAGACCCAAAAATTCAGTTAACC
>JAKQYG010000479.1 GCA_023356515.1 Trichodesmium sp. MAG_R04
GTTTGACGAAGTTGACGCTGGCCTAAAGTAATTACCAACAAACATAAACCCATAATTAACCCCAGAGCTTCAATTTCTTAGGGGTGATTTAAGAAAGACACTATCAGTTAAAAACAGAGGATCTTTGAGAAACCTAAAACCCCTCTACTCTGACTGTTGTCCCTTGTATTTAGACAACATTTCGTAAATCAAGTTAATTCCATCTTATCCAGGACATTTGTTGCTCTTTAAAATCGACCTGCTCGTTTTTTTTTCTAATTCTATTTTTAACTCTCTTAAACCTACTTTAACTTGGACTTTATAAGGAAAATCTCTATTAGATTTCGAGTCTACGAATTGAACATTAATTTCTTTAAATTCGTGATATAAAAACTTTTTTAAAAGCTTTCTAGTTGCTGTTTCTGCATCCGCTTGACAAGCAAAATTTTCAGATTTTAAATAGCGCAGTTTTTTGTCAACTTCAACTCGTTCTTCCTGGATTTTTTTCCCTAGGCTTTTCAAATCTGATTCTCGGCGCTGTTGACTTTCAACTACTAACCATCTCTGTTCAATTCCCCCGTAAGTTTTTGATATTTCTTGATAGCTATACCCCTTCATCTGACTTCTATTCAAATCCTCCCTATCTATTTCTTGGACTAGCTTATGATCTGATTTTATGCGCACAGGAACTCGGCTTAACCATCTAATACTTAACTTCTATTGACAAAATACTCATCTTTTTTTATCTTTAATTCACCTCTATAATTACACTTTAAGGTTCAAGGTTCGTTTTTCTTGAGTCTAAATACTTACTCAACTTTCCCACTCATTCTGTGCTACATCCTGTTGTACGGAGTGTAGTATTTATTCTAAAGTAACTAAAATACACAATAATAATGCTTCTGTCCATTCAACCACAGCGCCGTAAGTGTCACCAGTATGGCCTCCCAAACATCGGTTAAACCAAGCACCGGTCAGTAGAGCGATCGCTATTCCTCCTATTGCCATCCCACAACCCACTAACCAATTTTGCGGATCTAATACAATGAGAATTAGACTCAGACTCAATAATAAAAGTATCCCTAGTAAAAAAGCCCAAATAGAATATTTTGCCTTTTTGTGAAATGCTCCTTTTCCCGTAAGTTTGAGATAGGGGTAACTAGCGATCGCTACTAACTGGCCCCATCTCCCCCAACCTGCTATTCCCATTAGTATTAACAGGCGATCGCTATGTAAATCTGTTAAAGCTGTAATCTTGAGCAGTAGTAGAGCGATCGCTGACATGGCACCAAAAGCTCCTGTCATACTATCTGCCATTACTTCCAATCTTCGTTTCTGGCCTGGCACTGCTAAACCATCAGCAGCATCCATCACCCCATCTAAGTGTAAACCACCAGTTAAAACAATTCCAGATATAATAACTGCAGTCGATCTAGTAAGTACAGGCATCCCTAAAGTCTGTAATCCTATATCTACTAAACCCTGAATACCTCCAAGTATCAGTCCGATCAATGGAGCAAAACTAGCAATACCGTGAAAATCTAAATTCCAATCCTGGGGAATTGGTAAACAAGTATAAAAAGCAATTCCAGCACTGAGCTTTGCAAGAGTTTCCCTAATTAGTTGTATCAATATTGACCACCAAAAATTCTTTTGAGCTTTTTATGTATTCGATTAAACCTTCATCCGCCCATCTCGATAAGGTTTTAGGGTGATAGCTGAATTTTTCTTGTATTTGCTTAGGGGTTAAATCTACTGTGTCCATTTCCTTCCTATTTTTCCCTATATATTATGCTTTATCTCTAGGTAATGGCCAGACAAGGTTTTCAATGGCTCCTCATAATCTGATCCTATATAATAGAAAAAAGAGTAAGGACCTTCCATGGAAAACCCCTAGCAGAATATTTGATTTATAATTAATTTATCCAAACATGATAAGACGAATTGACAAAATAAATTCTAGATGGTAAGAGTAAGTATCATTAAATTTAAGTAGTTGACATCCTCCCCGGCCTAAAGGCACCGGGTTTCCTCTCGAGCCGTAGCCCCTCGGCGGGTCGACATTTCACAGGCTGCTGCTACTTTGGCAGTAGTCTTATGCCGGCCTCAATGTCCGTTTTTTGTCTCGGTATGCCCACTCGCGACTAATATATTTCTTGTTAAATAGAGAGCACAACAACATAACCTGTGAAAAAAAATCAACTAAAAAGTCGCCCGCTCATGGGCGAAGCTTTAAACCCAATTTTTCGGTAAGCATAAAAAACTTAGCTACACATCTTCCTCCTCTTCTGTCCACTAAAATTTAACCGTAACACACTACCTAGAGGTGATGGTAATCAACTATATTCTTACTTTCTGTCCCTAGTATAGCAGAATTTTACTTCAGGTTAAAACTCCCATGCCCTTACTCAACTAGGGAATAAATTACTCTGACTAACTTTCTCCCACCATTTTTAGGTTTATATTCAGAAAAATTGTGCCAAAATTGGAACAAGAGTACTAATATTTTACAACTCAGAATAAAAAAATTATTCTGATAACTGTCTACCAAATTAGAGGCTTTTGTTATATGAGTTTCAATAATTTTAACCACAAGGTATCTGCACCTTGCATAATTGATGATGGCATTATTATCAACAAACGTGATATGCAAAGACTATTAATAGATTTAGGCAAAGTCCAGTATGTCCACACTGAAGATGGCCAAATTCAAAGCCAAGGGGAAGGATACATATTAGAAGTATTTGCGGATCATCAGCGGTCAACCTTAATTGCAAATCACTCAATATATTTGAATGTATTTAGTTTTGACTATCTAAAATTGAGGAAGTCCCCATGTCAAGCAACTTACTTTGATTTTGTTAACGAAGGACGCCAGTTAAGACTAATTCCCTTGTCAAACCCCTTGCAAGAAGAAAATAGTAAAAACATTAATGCTGCAGCTTTTGATGCAGTAATGGATCAAGTTTTGTCATCTAACTGGGATATGGAGTTAGATGATGATTGCCCATTTTAAGCAAAAAAAAATATGAGGGGATGGGAGATATTTATTGAAGTCAAAAGGTGCGAAGGTATAAAGTTAAAAATCAAATTTTTGCTCTGACTAAATTTTTTATTCTAGAGAAAACAAGTCAAATATTCTAATTGCCAAAATCTACTATCTCATGTTAGACAACTTTTCCTTTTATTCTCAGGCTCGTTGTAGCTATACAAGAGCTCGTGCAGGTGTTTTTATG
>JAKQYG010000048.1 GCA_023356515.1 Trichodesmium sp. MAG_R04
AAAATCTTCTTTGTTACGGGCGGGTTTATTATATCAACTGAAGCAGGGGCAGAAAATATCTGAAAGTGATAGATGGCTTTGTATTGATCCTTTTACTCCGACTTCGTCTCCTCTGAAAAGTCTGGAACTGGCAATTAATAGAGAGGGGGAAAAACTAGAGAATTTAACTGAGAAATTAATTGAGTTTATTGATGTAGATAAAGCCAAAAGAGTGGTAATGATAATTGACCAGTTTGAAGAGGCTTTTACTCTTTGTCACGGTAAAAAGGAAAAAGAACAAGAACGACTAGATTTTTTTGAGTGTTTTTTGACTGTTCTGGAAAGGCGAGGTGATAAATTTTGTTTGGTGTTGGGAATGCGGGCAGATTTTCTTGGCCGCTGTTCTGAATATGGAGGTTTAGCTAATAAAATTCAGGGGCATCAACACCAACTATTAGTTACTCCTCTGAAAAAAGATGAAATAGAGGAGGTAATTAAAAAACCAGCAGAATTAGTGGGAATGGGAGTTGAGGCGAGATTGGTTGCCCAAATGAGGGAAGATTTTTTGCGTAATCCTGGTAGTTTGCCTCAGCTGGAATATACTCTGGATGCTCTGTGGAAATCTGCTACTCAATGGGAGGATAAAAGTCAATATTTGACTCTAGAAACTTATACAAATTTGGGTGGAATTAAGGGTACTTTGACCAAGCGAGCTAATGCAGTTTTTAAGAGTTTGAGTGAAGAGGAAAAGTTGGTTGCTCAGAGGATATTTTTAGAGTTAGTTCAGCCTGGGGAAGGAGAAATAAGTTCGGGGAAAATAACGGATACTCGGCGGCGAGTAATTTTGGAAAAGTTGCCTAATGAACGACATAGTTTAGAGCTTTTGTCTGCAGTTAGTGATAAGTTGGCTGACAAAAATAATCGGTTAATTACTAAGGATAAGTCGGAGGCGGGAATATTATTGGATATTGTTCATGAAGATTTAATTAGAAGTTGGAAAACTTTGAGGGAATGGGTGGAAGAATATCAAGAAGCTTTGCCGGTGGAAAGGAAAATTGAGGCTGATGCGGCTGAGTGGAAAAAAGATGGGAAAAGGGAGGGTTTGTTATTACGAGCTGGTCGGTTAACTAAGGCAGAAGAATATCTGAAAAAATATGATGAAATGGCTTTATTGGATGGGGTTGCTTATGAGTTTATTGAGGCGAGTCAGGAGTTGAGAATTCGTGAGAAAGAAAAGGAGAAGAAGCGGCAAAGAAAAGTAGAGGAACAAGCAGCAAGAATATTAGGAATGCTTTCTGACTCAATGATTAGACTAAAGCCATCTTTACTTGATACAGGTGTATTACTGAGCATAGAGTCAATGAAGCAGTACTTTGATATCAAAAAACGTTATGGGAAAGTTGACTCGGACCTACTTGTTGAATTGGATCAAACTCTACGGAATGGGGTAACTCAACTACCCAAGCATCTCCATACTCTCAACCACCAGGACTTGGTAAATGCAGTAGCCTTTAGCCCCGACGGTAAAACCATTGCTACTGCAAGTTCTGACAAAACCGCCCGCCTCTGGGATACTGAGAATGGCAATGAATTAGCTACTCTCAACCACCAGGACTATGTATGGGCAGTAGCCTTTAGCCCCGACGGCAAAACCATTGCTACTGCAAGTTCTGACAAAACCGTCCGCTTTTGGGCAACACCAGAAGGCTTAATTCAAGAAGCTTGTCGCCGTCTCAGTCGGAATTTAACAGCAGAGGAATGGCAGCAGTATATCAACAGCGACTTGGAGACATATCAGAAAACTTGCGATCAACTTCCGGTTCATCCGAGTGTACCTCGGTGGAAAAACCGAATATCAAACAGGCAATTTCTATCTTCAAAAAAGCTCTAGAATTGGAACCAGAAATTGACCTTTATCCTGATACAGAAACTAGAGAAACAGACCCCCAATTTGTAGCCAACAAATTTGCTGTTTTGGGCAAAGCAGAAGAGGGTATAAAATTAGCAGAACAGGGAAAAATAGAAGAAGCAATTAATCTTTATAATGAAGTACAACAATTAGATTTAGATGTCGAAATAAATGCTTCTAATTGGGTATTATTATATTTTTTTGGTAGCTTAAATAATCAGGCTCAAGATGTTTGTTTGCCTGTAAAAAAGCAGTTAAATTAGAGCATAATAATAGTAATATTCAGTTTTTTAGAGGTTTAGCGAGAGCATTAACAGAAAATTATCAGGGAGCAATTGAGGATTTTTAAATATTAGTAGAATCCATGGAATATGAGGAGGAAAAAGCAAGAGTTGAGGGTTGAATAGAGACCTTAAAAAAAGGAGAAAATCCTTATTTGTCCGAAATATACTGTAAATCCTCAAACTCATTCATAGAGTACTTTTAACTTCCCAGCTTCAGGATAAAAAAAGGGGAAGTTTGACTTTTAACTGACTACAGGGCTACATAACTAACCTATCAGTTTCTGAAACAACTCATGACTCCGAATATTATCAAAATCAGGTTCATTTTTTGCCATTTCCTGATAGTTTTGACCATTCAAATTAGCCGCTTTTTCCAAACTTTTTAAAGCCACTTCAAACTCACCTTTCAAACTATAACAACGAGCCTGATTATACCAAGCACTAAAAAAATCAGGTTTAACTTTTACAGCATTATCAAAACAAGCGATCGCCTCCCCATAAATCCCCAACTTCATCAAAGAAACACCCCGATTATTCCAAGCATCACTATAATCATTCTTAATAGCAATTGCCTGATTATAAGACTTCACCGCCTCTTGATATTGTTGAATTTTTGCAAAACAAACACCCCGATTATTCCAAGCATCTGCATAATCAGGTTTAACCTTTATCCCTTGCTCAAAAGAATTAATCGCCTCTTGATAATGTTGCAACTCTATCAAAGAAACACCCCGATTATTCCAAGCATCCGCATAATCAGCCCGAATGTGTAAAGCTCTATCATAAGAAGCAATTGCCTCATCAAACATCTTTAATCTTGTCAAAGCCACACCCCGATTATTCCAAACATCCGCCATTTCTGGATGAATTTTTAAGGCTTGATTATAAGCATTAATCGCTTGTTTTAACATACCTGATAAGAAAAATTGATCACCCTTTTTTGCATAATCATTCGCCATCATTAACTGTTCAGAATTATCATTTCTATCATGAGAATATTGAATTAAAGTATCTTTTTGAAGTTGTTCAATTTGTTCATCAGCTTTGTAACTTTGTTCCTTCAATTCATCTAAAATAATTTGAGCATTACTAACCATTTCTTGAATCTGAGATACTGCATCATATTTAAAACTATCAATTTCTTTATTCATAATGTCGACTTTGTAAGCCAATTTGGCCTGAAGAAACCAAATCCAAATTGCTGCAGAAGCAGGGAAAAAAGTCAAGACAATTAGAAAAACACTCAGTAACGATGTAGCATGATTAAAAGTATAACTTACTTCTTCTCGGACGCGATCGCGAATTTCTTCTATAAGTTTAAAATTTTCAATTTCTTCTTGATTTTGACTTAAGAAGACCAAAGATTTTCTTTGTTCGTCATTATAGTTAATTTTGTCATTTATATAATCATTTTGATTTTGACCATAAGCATAACTTTCACTCATAGAAAGTATGAGAGTTAAAATTAGAGTAGAAACTGACTTAAGTAAACCCAAGGGAAAACTTTGACAACCTTTATAAAAATAATTCAGTATAAAATCCCACTTTCTCCGAGGAAATATCTTTGGAATATTTCTCAAATCCCTCTTATAAAAACAACTTCTTACTTCGTTAACTCTATTCATTTTTATAATTTTCATTACCTTCTAAAAACTTAGATTAACTAATAATATTCCTATACATAGAATTAATTGTAATTACAGCTTTTTTTAACATCTTTTCTCTTACTACACTTTGAAGTATAGTTGTAAAAGCCTGAGGGTAGAGCCCTATATATCCCTACTGCCTAAAGCCAGCAATATTGTGTAATTCATCAAACAGTAAACTGCTGTATAATAGAAACTAAATTTAGACAAAATTCTCATAAAAATAATGAATTTCTCTAACTTTTGACTTTTGATTTTTGATTTTTGACTTAGAATAATGTCTGAATGGATTGAAATTGGTAAAATTGTTGCACCTCAAGGTTTGAAAGGAGACTTACGAGTATATCCTAGCTCAGACTTTCCAGAAAGATTCACTGAACCCGGAAAAAGGTGGTTATTATCACCAGGCCAATTAGAACCCCGATCTATAGAACTACTAAGAGGTCGTTATCTACCTAATAAGGGGTTGTACGTAATAGAATTAGCAGGAATTGAAAATCGTGAACAAGCTGAAAGATTACGAAATAGCCAGTTATTAATTGAAAAAGGCGATCGCCCCCAGTTAGAAGAAGATGAATTTTATGTACCAGACCTAATTGGTTTAAAAGTTATTAATCAGTTAAATGGGGAAACTATTGGCAAAGTGATAAATATTATTTTCGCTGGAAATGACTTATTAGAAATAGAAAAAGCCTCAAAAGATACCCCTATTATTTCCGAAGTCATTGAAAATAACCTATCACAAAAAAGCAATAAAAGTCGGCGTATAAAAAATAAGAAAAAGACTCAATCTCCCCAATCGAAAAATATTCTAATTCCCTTTGTCAAAGACATTGTTCCTGTAGTTAACTTTGAACAAAATATCATTGAAATTACTCCTCCTGAAGGATTAATTGACCTATAATATATTGTAGTGCTTTCATCCTTCAAATCATTTTAAATTCCTCAACAGCAGGTAAAAAATTTCGATTTTCATGGCTAGGACGACTAAGTTTAATCAGCACAAACCTTTGTAGTGAAGTCAGATTTTTCCATTGCTTCAACTCCAATTTAATACCTACTTCTCGAGCTTTTTCCTGAACTATATCTGGAATTTTTGCCTCATCCATCCAAGCTATATTTTGTTCAACAGGTAAATCTTTAGGAGGGGCACCAGTCTGGTCAATTACTAACTGATGTAGCCATGCTCGATAAGTTTTAATTTCCTCTGACGTACTGCAAGGTTTATCTACCAAATCTTTACGAATTGAAGGATTAAATTGATGCCAATGAGATAATTTTAACTTGACTCCACAGTTATCTAATTTATAGCGTACTATCATAGGAATACACCGCAAGGATTCTACAAAATCTTGCTCAAATTCAAAATAATTTTCACTCATATATATTCTCTCCGTATTTTACGCTACCTTGTAAAAACAGGAAAATCCCTACCCTATATTTAGGATTTTTCCTTCTATTAAAACTTTTTCCTGATCTTTACTATACAATAAGCTTTTGTGCATTTAAACGACTTATTTTTGCATACTTCATTCATAGAAAAAACCTTTCTAAATTCTAAATTCTAGCTTATAGTAATATTGTCAGATAAGAATTAGACAATTAATTTTTTCGTGATTGAATAATCCAAAAACTAATAGACAAAGCAAAAGTAGCAAGTGCTAATCCAATTAAAGCTTCTCCTCCTTTTTTTTCCAAATCGTAAATAATAATTTTTCGGGCTACAGCAATTAAAGAAGTAATAATTACTAGCTCTACTTGAAATACTTGCTTACGAAGATAGGCTGTAATATTTTCTAAAATTTCCAGAGCAATTAAAATATTTAAAAACAGTCCAAATATTTCAAATAAGCTATCTTTAAACAGAGGATTAGGTGCAAATAAAAGTTTTTGACCTATAAAAACTATCAGATCAAATACAGCAAAAATAATAACACTAATCATAGCTAAAGATAGAACTTTAGAAACTATTAACTCAATGCCTTCAATGAATTGGAGAAAAATTTCATCTTGTTCAGAAATAAAAATATTCTTGATAGTTTTGATAAATTTATTCATAATGGTTATTACACGTAAGTCCTGAGTCTTATACAAAGCCAGAAAAAAGAATGCACTTTACTAGGTTCATTTCAATATCTGAATCTAGGGACGTTTCATGAAACATCCCTACTATTTATAACAAATATTTATCGTCCTTAGTATTAAGAATTTAAACAGCATGCACCTAAGCAAAAAATAATAATTTAATAACTATATAATTTTGTTTTAAAGATACTAGCTCTCATGCCAGTCATGTAAAAGATATGCCGTTCAAGCTAAGAACTTATCATTGTTGTGAGTGTGACATGCCCATAGGCCAAGTATGAGATAAAAGTATTAATTTCAGGGATGCAGTCGGGCAAAACCCATCATTCAGGACTTACGCAAAATATCAAACCATACAATATTTGTAAGGGTGAATGGACATTTACTCCTGCTAAATATGGTAGTTCTTTTTGGTTTTATTAAGCAGCAATAGGTAAAGAGATAGAAACTGTTGCACCTTGATTTTTACCAGCACTTTCTAGAGTAATATTGCCTCCCATCAATTCCATCAAACTACGAGAAATTGCTAATCCTATACCACAGCCACTATAAGGACTAGTAGTAGAACCATCTAACATTACAAAAGATTGAAATAGTTGATGTTGTTTACCAGGTTCAACTCCAATTCCTGTATCTTTAATAGTTACTACTGCAATAGGAATTTCATCAAGATCATAAGTATTCACACTTGGTTTAATCTGAATATTAACAGTAATACTCCCAGTCTCAGTAAACTTAATGGCATTATCAATAACATTTAAAAATATTTTCTTTAGCTTTATTGGATCAGCTTTTACAAAAATTGATTTAGACATATTACGTTTGTCTAGTTGCAGATTTTTGCTTTGAATTCGAGGTTGTTGAGAATCAATAATTTCACCTAAGAATTTAGACAAATTTACTAACTTGTGTTCAATTATAAGTTTTCCTTCTTGAATTTCTACCAAATTTAAAAGTTCATCAATTAGGTCAAGCAAACGAAGAGCAGATTGATCAGCTTGCTGCAATAGTTCAGTTTCTTCTTCTGGGCTATCACAAAAGTTATCAAGAACTAATTTTATAGAACAAATAATACTATTAAGTGGAGTTCTCAGTTCATGAGAAATATTTTTCATAAACTCATCTTTGAATTTATCAGCCTCCTCTAAAGCCGCATTTTTCCTCTCTAATTCAACAAATAATTTGTGTAACTCATCTGTCATTTTATTAAATCCTGTAGCCAAGATTGCCAGTTCATCAATGGGAACCTCTTTAACTTTTTGTTTCCAGTTTCCAACATATATAGAATTTGCTACTTGATTTAAACGTTTAACTGGTCTAATAATCAATTCAAAACTGAGTACACTAAAAATAATTGCTAGTATTAATGCCATCAAACATAAAACAACAATAATCCGAGTATTGATATAAATATGTTCCATAAAATCTGCTTGGGGAACTACTATTAAAATCAACCAATCTAAACCATATTTATCACTAAAAGGTGCGACTTGTAAAAATTGTTGTTCACCATCAATATCAAAGCTTAGTAATGAAGTATTTTTAATTTTATTTAGACCCCCAAACCTATCTCTCAGATATTGACTTGCTAAACGAAGTAAAGGGTCTTTACTGTCTAAAGCATTGATTAATTTTAAGTCATTATTGTTTTTAATAAAAGGATAGGTTTTGCCTGAACTAGCTATTAGTTCTCCAGAACGGTTTAAAATGAAAGCTTGCCCTGATTTACTAATCTTCAACTTCTGTAAAAATTCATGCATTTGAGAAAAGGTAAGAGCAGTATTAACTAAAGCAATGGTATTACCATTATTATCAATTACAGGTTGAGTAGCTATCATTTTTACTGTATCATCAATTAGTGGCGTAAACATCTTACCCCAAGCTTTTTTATCTGCAACGCTGACATCTTGATACCATGGTCGCAAATAGAAGTCATATTCCGGAACTACTTTGGTGGTATTAATTCGTAACCCTTGACTATCGGTAGCATATTCCCGAAGTTCTCGGTTTGTAGATTTATCTGCAATAATCATATTAAATTTCTTATTGTTTTGGCGACTCACTGCAACCGTAGTTCCCGATATAGATTTAATCCCAATCATGCTAATAGAATCAAAAAACTGTATTTGATTCCATAAATGACGTTCCAGATCATTAGTTGCTTGAAGATTAAGTTGATTAAGGCGAATAGCATTTACATTTAGTTCATTAACTAAATGGGGAGCCTCTAAGTAAATATCGAGTTTCTGTTGAATACGAATTGTAATTTCATTTTGTAATTGATTCGCTAAGTCCTTGACTGCACGCTTACTATTTCTAAATGACAGATATCCTAACCCTAATACTAGGATAATTTGTAGTACAAATGGAAGGATGACTAAAGCTCGCAAGGGAAATCTTAATGAAGGTGGGCAACAAAAAGAGCTTAATGGTGACTTTATCATTAGTGATCACTTGTTTATTTCTATTTAAA
Source organism: Trichodesmium sp. MAG_R04 (assembly GCA_023356515.1). GTDB lineage: Bacteria > Cyanobacteriota > Cyanobacteriia > Cyanobacteriales > Microcoleaceae > Trichodesmium. Next base: position 8,377 of record JAKQYG010000048.1, read on the forward strand.
TTTCAGTTACTGGAGAGTACAAAGTTCTGCTAAAAATTTCCTAAAAATTATTGGCTTTAAAGACTGAAAGTATTACAGGGGCTACCTTAAAACACCTATAGTTCAATTTTTAGAGTTTTTCACATTAAGATAGCTGTAAGCCTTAGATAGCAATAGTTCTTGGGAGAACTTTGCACTGTCTAGTCAGTTATGCAGATAAAATTTGCCCTAGTTGACTACGACTTTTGCTTCTATGTCGTAACTCTTTGCCAGTTTGTAGATGCACCTTCTGATAAAAAATTATTCACTTCTTGTAGATAAATGTATGTAGTTTTATCTTGTGAATTTACTGTTAATACTTTTGGAATATATTTCTTTGCTATGGCAAATTTTTCCTGTTCATAATATAATAGTCTTTTTTTTACTGGCTAAGTGTATATTATTAAGCTTAGCAGAAATACCGAATTTTTTCGTTAATATTTCTTGTTAAAAACAACTATTTATCTAGGAACTCAGTTTCTTTTCGTAAATCTTCATAATATTTAATAGTTAGGTTATAATGGTTATTATCCTATATATTTATAACTATGAAGGAAGATTATAGCCGCAGATCAGGTATAAAGTAAATAGGGTTTTTTTAAAGTTATAGCGGTTGCTAATAATGGATTGAGGGATGGTAAAAAGCTGCTTTTATACCCGGATAGCATGACTTGGTAAAGGTGAATAAGTATGATAAGATTAGTATAGCAATTCCAAATAGGTTGTGACAATCCAAAAAATAGAAATAAACTCCATAGCTTTTGCCCATTTACTCTTGCCTCCAAACCTATTCTGAAAAAGGGGTCAAATTTTGGGCAAAAATAAAATATGATTGGTATACCTATTTAAAACAAGAGGGAAAAATGCGAATATTAATCATGGGTGGTACCCGATTTATTGGGTTATATTTAACTAAACTTTTGGTGGATAAAGGGCATGAAGTTGTATTATTTAATCGCGGGAATAAACTGGCTCCAGTTTCAGGAATTAAAGAAATTCATGGGGATAGAACTGATTTTAGCCAACTCAAAGAAAAATTAGCATCGGAAAAATTTGATGCTATTTTTGACAATAATGGACGAAAATTAAGTGATACAAAACCTTTGGCAGAAATCTTTAAAGGTCAAGTCCAATATTTCGTTTATATGAGTTCTGCAGGGGTTTACCTAAAGTCTGACCAAATGCCTCATATTGAAGAAGATGCTATAGATCCAAAAAGTCGTCATTCAGGAAAATATGAAACAGAAACAGAATTAGCAAATCAAGGTTTACCCTGGACTTCTATTCGCCCTACTTATATTTATGGGCCACAAAATTATAATGATTTAGAAGCATGGTTTTTTGACAGAATTGTACGCGATCGCCCAATTCCGATTCCTGGTAATGGACTTCATATTACTCAATTAGGTCATGTCAAAGATTTAGCAATGGCAATGGTAAATGTCTTAGGAAATGACAAAGCAATTGGGCAAATTTATAATATTTCTGGGGAACGTTTTGTTACTTTTGATGGTTTAGCTCGCTCCTGTGCTGAAGCTGCTGGAAAATCTCCTGATTCTATTGAGTTAGTACATTACGATCCAAAGAAATTTGACTTTGGAAAAAAGAAAGCTTTTCCGTTACGAGTTCAACATTTTTTTGCTAGTATAAATAAAGCGATGACGGAATTAAGTTGGCAACCAAAATATGACTTAATTTCTGGATTAAAAGATTCATTTAAAAATGATTTTATGACTTCTGGTCGTGACAAAGTAGAGGTAGATTTTTCTGTTGATGACGAAATTTTGAATTCGTGATTTGAGAATAATGGGGTTAGTAACTATTGTCCATAATCTGGTATTATCTGTTTTTTGTATGGAATTTCTTCCATAATTATGTATTGCCCCAAGCTGCAAAAAACCATAACGATAAAAAGGAAAAAACTTAAACAATTTTAAAGTAAAATTCCAAGCAATACTAAAATTAGAATATTTACTTCGTCCCCTAAAAAAGTTAGTGAAAGCAGTTTGTAAATGTCTTAAGCCTTGTTGGAATGGTACACTGCTTATTTCACTGGTGAAAATCTAAATCTTCCTGAAAGCAACAAATGGGATTAAAAGACACTTAGGGGTGGACAGTTTAGGATTTCCTTTTTTTACTTATTGTACTAAGGCGAATGTCACTGATGACAAAGGTTTAATTGAAATGTTGATAAAAAACATAGACTATTTTCGCTCCAAGCCAGAGGAGTTGGAGAAAACAACTATCTTAGTTGATCATGGTGAACATCCCGAAATGATCACAGAAGAATTAGAGAAAGTTTATCCAGAAATAATGACTAAAATTCAGTTTAAACTTTCAGCAAAACCATCGAAAACTGACAAGCAGGCAATGGGAAAAACAGGATGTGTACCAGTAAAAACTAGATGGGTAATTGAAAGGTCAAATTCTTGGATGGAAAGATGTAAAAGTTTGGTCAAAAATTTGATGCGAACCCTTGAAAAAGCAAGGCTAAATCTTTATTTTGTTCGGCTGATACTAAAAAGATTAGCCCTGAGTGCGATAGTTTAGTCCCGTAGAGTACGATCGCTTTTCTCAAAAAAGAACGCAAATGGGTTCTATATAGCGTACCTGCGTAAGTCCTGATTATGTTTAAGTTTAATTGGTGTACTTTCAGTTAAGCGATCGCCTTCATCTTCTATTCTATTAAAAAATTTCAGATTAGGTACTAGAATTGTTTGGCTAGGTGCTAAGTCTAAGTTATACCTCTCAAAGTCTGTCCAATCTGCCCGATGCTTCCTCGGCATCCGCATCCAGAACTCCTCCAAGGGCAGATTTTTTTTCGGATTGGGATTTTTGAGATATGATCAGAACTTATAAAATAACTGATAATTAAAATGACTATTCTATCTCCTGAATTAAAGAAAAAATTATCTACTCCACTCAAAATTGGCAACTTTGAAGTTAAAAGTCGCGTCCTTCAATCACCATTATCAGGAGTAACAGACCTAGTATTTCGTCGTCTGGTACGTCGTCATGCTCCAGAATCAATGATGTACACTGAAATGGTAAATGCTACAGGGTTACATTATGTAAAAGAATTACCTCAAATAATGGAAGTTGATAATAATGAGCGACCAATAAGTATTCAATTATTTGATTGTCGCCCAGACTTCTTAGCAGAAGCAGCAGAAATGGCCGTAAAAGAAGGAGCTGATACTATTGATATTAATATGGGTTGTCCTGTTAATAAAATCACAAAAAATGGCGGGGGTTCTTCATTATTAAGACAACCAGAATTAGCTAGAGAAATTGTTAGTAAAGTCGTAAAAGCCGTCCCTATTCCCGTTACTGTAAAAACAAGAATTGGTTGGAATAATAAAGAAATTAACATCCTCGAATTTGCTCAAAAAATGGAAGATGCAGGTGCCCAAATGTTAACTTTACATGGTCGGACTCGTGCCCAAGGATATAATGGCCCGGCAAGATGGGAATGGATTACAAAAGTTAAGGAAATACTTTCTATTCCAGTTATTGCTAATGGAGATATTTTCTCTGTTGATGCTGCAATACGTTGTTTAGAAGAAACTAGAGCAGATGGAGTAATGTGTTCCCGTGGAACATTAGGTTATCCTTTTTTGGTAGGAGAAATTGATTATTTCTTGAAAAATGGTGTAGAAAAAGCATCACCCACTGCAGTAGAAAAACTCGAATGTGCTAAAGACCATTTACAGGCATTATGGGAATATAAAGGCGATCGCGGGATTCGTCAAGCTCGCAAGCACTTGACTTGGTATTCTAAAGGTTTTCCTGGAGCAAGTGAGTTGCGTGGTCAGTTGGCAAAGGTACAAACTGTGGCACAAGGTTGTGATTTGATTGATCAGGTAATTGAAAATTTATAGTAGATAGTTTTGTACCATGGGCATCTTGTCTGTTCGTTATTTATAGAACTAGAGAAAACCGAAAATTCTGTAATCTGTTTAATCATTTAAAATGATACTTGAATTAATAATGATAATAAAAAATTATACTCAGCTTTCTTTGAATAACAAGTCAACCGTTTTCAGACTTTTTCAGCAAGCCCTAATTAGAGCTGAAAAACTTGAAAAATCTGACTAATGACGACTGAATATTGACTACTGACTACTAACTACCAGAAAAATATTACAAATCAAATAGGATTGCTATAAATATGGCAATGAGCAATCACATATTTACATATTACTATCGTCTTTAAATGTAGTACATTTTTTACGTGTTACATTCGCAGCATCTTGTATTATGCAAACATACCAGCGCACGTTGCTATAGAACTATGACCCTGCTACAAGGCATATATTTTCTGACTAAAAATGCTAAATTAATTTTGTCCAGGTATTTAATAAAGACATTATAAAATCCTGGATATAAATACTTGGGAAATGTAAAACTATACTTATTAAGAACAATAAAAAATCTTAATACTAGTTTCTTGGGAATTTGTAATAAAGGTTTTAAATATAAATCGTTAGTTGCCAAAACTTTGCTTCGAGTTATGAAACCTATTCTAACTTGTGTATAAAATTAGCAACCTAATATTAGTGATAAATTATGGAGAAATTAAAAGGACGAGATTTACTAAGTCTGGCAAACTTGAATTCTGATGAATTAAAAGAACTTTTACAATTAGCATGCCAACTCAAATCTGGTAAAAAAAACCTGAAATGTAATAAAGTATTAGGTCTCTTATTCTCTAAAGCATCTACAAGAACTAGGGTAAGTTTTTCCGTAGCAATGTATCAATTAGGAGGTCAAGTTATTGATTTAAATCCAACAGTAACTCAGGTTAGTCGTGGAGAACCTTTGATAGATACTGCCAGGGTTTTAGACCGATATTTAGACATTTTTGCGATTCGAACTTTTGAACAAAAAGACTTAGAAACTTTTGCCCATTATGCAAAAAATCCTGTTATTAATGCCCTAACAGATAGAGAACATCCTTGTCAGATATTGGCTGATTTATTAACGGTTCAAGAATGTTTTGGCAGGCTAGATGGAATAACTTTAAGTTATTTTGGTGATGGTAATAATGTAGCAAATTCTTTACTATTAGGTTGTGCAATGGTAGGAATGAATGTAAGAATAGCAACTCCAGCAAATTATCTACCAAATATGGAAATTGTGGAGCAAGCAAAAACTATTGCTAATGGCAATAGCGAAGTTATTATTACTGAAGATCCCCAGGTAGCAGTTCAGGATGCTCAAGTCCTTTATACTGATGTTTGGGCAAGTATGGGACAAGAGCAGGAAGCTAATAGTCGAATTCCCATTTTTCAACCTTATCAAGTTAATGAAAAATTACTAGAAAGTGCAGCAGATAATGTAATAGTACTACATTGTTTACCAGCACATCGGGATGAAGAAATTACTAATGCAGTAATAGAAGGAGATAAATCACAAGTGTGGAAGCAAGCAGAAAATCGGATGCATGCTCAAAAAGCTTTATTAGTAAGTCTTTTAGGTAATGATTAGAGGTTATCAAATTTGCTATTCTACTTTTGCTAAGTACAATAGAGCGATCCTAATTCTGAATTATCTATCTTTTCTAATCTTTGGCTTCTCTGTTGTTCTCATTATTTTGGAGATAGAAATAAGCAGCTTTGTCTTGATGGTTTAAATTGATAATTCTCTGAAATATTTGAATAGCTCGTTCTTTCTGTCCAGAATAGTAACTAACAACCCCTTGCTCAAATAGTGTTTTAGTGTGTATTTTAAATTCAATAATTTCTGGCGGTTCAGCATCAAAAAATTCAAATAAAGATACTACATCTTTTTTCCCTTTAACTTGAGCTTGACCAAGAAACCTGTAATTATATTTTTTATAACCTTTGAGAGCAAAAAAAGTATGTTGACTAATAATTAAAGAAGCACCATATACTTTAGTTAAATCTTGCAGACGAGAAGCTAAATTTACAGCATCACTAATTACAGTAGTATCCATTCTATTAATTCCACCAACTGTTCCTAGCATTAAGGAACCTGTATTAATTCCAATCCCAATCTTAATAGGTA
>JAKQYG010000480.1 GCA_023356515.1 Trichodesmium sp. MAG_R04
TCAAACTTCCCAGTTCCGCAAGCTACATATAGAACTGGCAACCATAGGCCCAAATCTAGATATTTTGCACTGTGTCATGTTTCCCAGAATAAGTTATCCTTTGCCTATATTTGGTACAGATTTAGTGGGAGCCAGAGGCAAGATAAGTGCAGCAGTAGTTGATATCTCACCCCTTAGCCAAGACAGAAAACTACCAGAAGCCTATAATTACCAACTCCAAACTTTACCAATCAAAGAATTTTCTCATCCACGCCAACTGCCAGAATGGGGAGAAATATTTTCAGAATTTTGTCTATTTATACGACCAATTAGTCTAGAAGAAGAACAAAAATTTTTATCGATAGTCGAATCTTACCTAAAAATACATTGCCTACAAGCTATCGCTCAAAAACCTGTTTGTGCAGAACAACAATTTGAAATTCTTAAGGCTCAACGCCATTATTGCACTCAACAGAGACAAAACGATAAAACCCGCCGAGTCTTGGAAAAAGCTTTTGGGCGAGAATGGACAGATTATTATTTAACCACTGTATTATTTGACAGTTCTGATCAATAATCAGTAGAGAGAGTAACAATATCCATGATAATTAAGGTAATACTTAATTGAAGACTCATTAGCATGAATATTTTTCTATATTTTTAGTAACTATTATTTCATAAAAGTAGACTCAATGTTTCCCTATGAGACATGGAACACATAGCATTGCAGAATACAAACCAAGAATTCTCGTTTCAGGATAATTTCTGGGCCTAATAGAGAAGATGAAAGGGAATAAAACAATATTGACCGACAATAACTCCCCCCTGGGAATTTGGGCCAATACAGCATTGGGACTTCCAGAAGTACAAGTACAGGTAAGATTGCGAGGCAATCATCTACATATTCTCTGTGAAGCAGAAAAATGTCCCGAAATGAGCTTTGCACTTGCCCAGTTTTCTCAGGCACTGAATCAAATCGATATAGAATCTTTACTACCTCCTAATCAACCTCGGATTTACCAGATGTTTCTGTGTGGTCGTACTTTGGGACGCAGGCGACCTGACTGGACAGTAAAACTTGATAACAATAAGGTAGCAACTCAAAGTCAGAGGGTAAATATTCCTTCTAATTCTAATGACTCAGAAACTAATTTCTATCCAACATCTACTTCTAATTATTCTGCTTCTCAAGAATACTTACAAAATTATCATGGTAGTCAAACTTTACCTGAAGAAAAATTAACAAAAATTGGTGTTGGACAATCTTTTCAACTAAATATCCATAAGGATATTGACTCTGACTTGCTGTTAACTCCTGATAATGACACATTAAATAATCTACAGTTTTCATCTCCAAAATTAGAATCAGAGACCTTTTCTATTAATGAATTAGAAAAGTCTAAATTAGAAGTACAGTTAGATAACTTCAAGGAATCAGATCGATATTTAATTAATTCTCCCTTGACAGTTTCTTCTCAAAGATTAGCTGAATATGGTCATCCTGATGCAATTGCTAGTTACCTGAGTGAAATTTTAGGTGAGTTAGGAGTCTCTGTAAATGTCACTATTCGAGAAAGGAAATTTAAGGAAAAATTAACAGAAACAATTTCACAATTAGAAGATGCTACTAAAAATCCTAAATTAAAAACTCAAAAAATATTATGGGTATCCTGTGAAGCCACTTATAGTCCCGATCCATCTCTGTTAGCGGAACCAATTACCCAAAAGCTACGAGACCTCCAACTTAAAGATTTCCATGAAGCTTTAATTTCTCTAATCGTTCGGGGTGAAATATCACCTGACTGGATGTTGCGGGTGGATCTAACTCCACCCGATCTAATGCTACAAGAATGGGCAAGTTGGGGGGATGTAACGGCAATTGAACGGTTGCTTAAACAAAAACTAGCTGGCTTGGCAGTGGATATTCGAGCTACTCTCAAAGAATCAACCTTACATTTATTTTGCACTAATACTAATAATTTCTACCAACAATATCCAGATCAAAAGAAAACAAAAGCAGCGATCGCTTCTGCATTTGCCACAATTATGCCAAGAGGTATCCAAGCTGCTACCATATATGGTTGCAGTATCAATAAAAGCAATTACAACAGATCTGAGTCTCCTCTATGGATAGATTGGTTGAATTTACCAGCATCAGAAAATCCTGATCTATCTGCTAGTGCTAAAGTTTTGGCAAGTCAGGGAAACTATGAAGCGATTAGTTTTTTGTTAAATAGATTGCTTAATCCTAACATCGAACAAAGATTACAAACAGGTGGTATCCGGGTATTAATATTATCAAAGCAAGAATTATTGCACATTATGAGCGAAGCTCCTACCTGTCCTTCTCAATCTGAAGTAGGACCTACTATTGCTAATTTCTTGCGTCAACTTAAAATCCCTAGAGTTAGCGGGGTAAGAATTTACGGTCGTCGTGCTGGTCAAAAATTGCCTTTATGGCGTTACGGTATTAATTTTACTACGAAAAATTGCCGACATTCTGAACAACCTCCAGAGTTTGCTGCTTCTGCAAAAATGGATTTTTTATTGGGTAAAAGAGCAGATCGTGCTTTCCTGAAGTTAGCACTAAAAACTGACTCAAAACTTTTACTTCCTCAGAGGTACACATTTCAAGCAAAATTGTTTACAGGTATCCAACAATTACTGACAAGTTCTCATTTATTTATTCCTAATGAAGAAGATTCTACGAAAATCAGTAATTCATTAACATACGATAGTCGTAGTTATGGTAAATGGGTTGCTGCTTTTGCTTATGCTGCTTTGGGGATTTTATTAACAATTCAAACTGATTTAAAAGTAGGTAAAATATTAAAGCAAGTTCCAGATATTTCTCTGTCTGGAAATATTTGTCAAGGTCTAAATTGTAAAATTCCTACAGAGGAGACTGTAGATAAAAATACAACTTCAGAATTAATGACTTATCCAACTTTTAATAGTCCGCAATTAAATGAACAGTTAATTCGTTATCAACAATATTTAGAAGTAGAAAAAAAAAGACCTGATATTTTAATAGTTGGTAGTTCCAGAGCTTTAAGAGGAGTCGATCCAACAGTGCTTGCAGAAAGTTTGGCAACTTCAGGATATCCAGATTTAAGAATTTATAATTTTGGAGTAAATGGGGCAACTGCTCAAGTAGTAGATTTGATTATACGTAAGATTTTACCACCAGAACAATTGCCACAATTAATTATTTTTGCTGATGGAGTTCG
>JAKQYG010000481.1 GCA_023356515.1 Trichodesmium sp. MAG_R04
TGCCTCCTCTGGGTGGGGTAGATATTAGCCCAATTATTTGGGTAGGTATTTTCAGCTTGCTGCGAGAGATGCTTTTAGGTCAGCAAGGTCTATTGAAAATTATGCTGTAGCTAAAAATGAAGGGATATCCAAAATGGGGAATTCTCAAGGATAGGTCTATTCAAGTTTTTCAGACTGAGAATATCTAAATGGCTCCACAGACAGGGAATATAAATTCACGGTCTTGAAGACTTCATTATAAGTCAACCCCTAGCCCAATTATTGATAAATTATTTTTGTTTTTGCTTCATAATATTTTCAATAAAGTTGGTATAAACTTCCCCCTCAAGAAATTCAGGCATTTCCAAAATTCTTTGGTGAAAACCTATGGTAGTTGGAACTCCAGTAACAGCACATTCTCTTAAAGCACGTTTCATTCTCTGAATAGCAGTATAACGGTTGTGGCCCCAAACTATTAATTTGCCAATCAAGGAATCATAGTAAGGTGGAATCTCATAATCTGTATAAACATGAGAGTCCATTCTGACCCCAGGGCCTCCCGGTGGTAGATATCCACTAATACGACCGGAATGAGGGCGAAAGTTGTGGTCTGGATCTTCGGCATTAATACGACATTCTATGGCATGACCATTAAAGTTGACTTGTTTTTGAGTTAATTGTAATTTATCTCCCTGAGCAATTCTAATTTGTTCGGCAATTAAATCAAGTCCTGTAATTGCTTCTGTAACTGGATGTTCTACTTGAATTCTGGTGTTCATTTCCATAAAGTAGAATTTGCCAGACTGATCTAGGAGAAATTCTACAGTACCAGCACCAATATAGTTGATAGACTTAGCTGCTTTGACTGCAGCTTCCCCCATTTTTTGTCGAAGTTTAGGGTTTAATGCTGGACTGGGAGCCTCTTCTAGTAGCTTTTGATGGCGACGCTGAATTGAGCAGTCTCGTTCTCCCAGATGAATTACATTTCCATACTTATCAGCCAAGATTTGAAATTCAATGTGACGGGGGCGTTCAATGAACTTTTCCATGTAAACTCCTGGGTTGCCAAAGGCTGCCTCTGCTTCTCCTTGGGCTGCTCGGAATAATTTGGAGAGATCCTTAGCTTGGTGGACTAGTCTCATCCCTCGTCCCCCTCCTCCAGCGGTAGCTTTAATCATTAGGGGAAAGCCAATTTTTGCAGCGATCGCCACTGCTTCATTTTCGTCTGTAAGAATACCATCACTTCCTGGAACTGTGGGAACTCCAGCTTTTTGCATGGTTTCTTTCGCTGTGGATTTGTCTCCCATGGCCCTAATTCCTTCTGGGGATGGGCCAATAAAGGTGATCTTATGGCTATCACAGATTTCTGCAAATCGATCATTTTCGGCCAAGAAGCCATACCCAGGATGGATGGCAGTGGCGTTGCGAGTCAGAGCTGCCGAGATAATATTGGGTATGTTGAGGTAGCTTTTACTACTGGTAGGTTCACCAATGCAAACGGCTTCATCTGCTAGTTGCACATGAAGGGCATGGCGGTCTATGGTTGAGTGGACGGCAATGGTAGATATGCCCATTTCTTCGCAGGTGCGAAGAATGCGCAGGGCTATTTCGCCTCGGTTGGCTATTAGGATTTTAGAAAACCGCATTTTCCCGCTTTTGGCTCAATTATTTCAGTTAGGATAGATTATTTTGGGTTTTTGCAAAAGATGTTATGGCTGAAGTCAGAGGTAGGAGTACTACATTAGTATTACCTACATTTTGTACTACAAAATGTAATATATAACTAGTGGGAAAGTTGAGTAAATATTTAGAGTAAAGAAAAATAAACCTTAATAGGTTTCTCAAAGATCCTCTGTTTTTAACTGATACAGGACTTACGCAGGTACGCTATATATAGCGTACTGTTAAAATAAAATTATCAATACTATAATTGGTTATTTTCCGATAAATATTAAAAGTGACATCTATCAATATAATATTGATAGCTTCTCTCCTCTGAAAGAGGCGCTTGCACGACGACAATATAGTGGGATAGGTTCCTTATCAGTATATCATCATTTGACTATTAGTGGGATAGATTCTTAATACCATAAACAATAAAAAAATACCGTTTAAAACAGTATTAATGGATAGTTGGTATGAAACACAAAGATTAATGGGATTAATAGATAATTTAGGAAAATTTTACTATTGCTCTTTAAAAAGTAATCGCGCACGTTAATGATACAGGTCGCGATCGAAAAATACAAAAAAATTCAAGATTTAAATTGGAATGAAGCTGAAAAATATTCAGGAAAAATAATTAAAATTAAAGGGTTTCCACGAGACAAAAAGGTGAAATTATTTTGGTAATGGTGTATCTGCAAACAGAACAGAATATATTGTCACTAATGACTTAACTCAATCATCGCGCCTTTTGATGTAGACTTTGAATCTCAAAGTCGATGGAAAATAGAAGATATCAATCGAGAAATTAAGCAATTAACAGGCTTAGAGTTTTGTCAGTTAATGACAAGAGTAGTATGTAAATATGGGAGCGATCATTGCTATAATATCATGTTCGGATAATTAGTGATAAAAAAACTTTTTCTTCATTTATAGCTTAAAATTCCCTCCTCTTCCCTCATTACTCATTACTCCTCCATTTTTATTTATAACTTAGGACTTACGCAACGGCACTAATTGTAGCGATAATATCTTGAAAAAGACAAATTTATGCACCATATATAGCGGTACTGCGTAAGTCCTGTAACTATTCAACCGGACATGATATAACACACCCTGCTAGACTGCTAAACTACCAGGTATTTGTCATAGAGTGTAGAAGCAATAGTTTGGTATGCAATAATCCCATTTTGAATAACAAAGCTGTCGGTTCCAAAATAACTGCTATCACCTGTAGGTGTAAAATTCCAAGTAATGTAGACAACTTCTCCTTTAATTACTGCGGGATAAATTATATTATTGCCATTACTAAATAATTTAAAAAGATTATCAAAAACATTTCGTACTGCTTCAGTACCCTTCTTGACTGTATTGTTAAGAATCAAAACAGAATCCTCTGTGTAGTGAACCATAATGGCATCTAGGTCACCTGCATCCCAAGCTTTAATATGTTCTTCCCATACCTTTCTAGTTTCTTCTACTGTACTCATACAGGACTTACGCAGGTGCGCTACATATAGCGTACTGCCAA
>JAKQYG010000482.1 GCA_023356515.1 Trichodesmium sp. MAG_R04
CTTGAAGAAGATGACTATAAAAATCCTTTTGAGGGCTTAAATGATTGGCATCTACTACGAGCGATCGCCTTTCAACGTCCAGATTTAATTGAGCCTTATATCTATTTATTGGATTTAGAGTTTTGTGATGAAGCTTAAGCAAAATATTAGGTATTTGCAATTAGTAATTGAATAATTTTTTTATTTGGGAGTGTTGGTCTATAACAGAAGGCACAAAGTTAAATTTTTGTTTTAACTATCTTTGAAAGTGGTAAGAGTATCTTAGCCATCCCGGCAACTGCTATGGAAAGAGAATAACCAAGATATTTTTTTGCCTTAGATTATTTTTTAACTGACACTCCTCATTTATCTAAAATTAGTTAAAAATGATGAGTGATATTATAGTTATATAGTTATGTTTAATTCTTTCTTCAGCCCAAGTTATTAAATGAAAATATTATGGGTAAAAAAGTTTTAATTAGTATTTGTGGTGGTATTGCATCTTATAAAGTTTGTGAAGTAGTTTCTACTTTAGTAAAATCTGGAGTTGAAGTTAGAGTAATTTTGACCGATGCTGCTCAACAATTTATTACACCTCTAACTTTATCTACTCTCTGTCGTTATCCCGCTTATACAGACGAAGATTTTTGGCAACCCTCTCACGGACGTCCGTTGCATATTCAGTTAGGAGAATGGGCGGAAATAATAGCTATTGCTCCCCTCACAGCAAATACTTTGGCCAAATTAGTCTATGGTTTTGCAGATAATTTGCTGACTAATACCATTTTGGCTTCTACTTGCCCCATTTTATTGGCTCCGGCGATGAATACTGATATGTGGGAACAGCCAACAGTACAACAAAATTGGCAACAAATATTGACAGAAAAACGATTTCATTGTATTGAACCTAGTGCTGGAATTTTAGCTTGCGATCGCGTTGGTCAAGGTCGAATGGCGGAGCCCAGAGAAATGATCACAAATATAATCTCTTTATTACATACAGAAGGCCAAAGAGATTTAGCAGGTAAGAAAATATTAATAAGTGCAGGGGGGACACGGGAACATTTAGACCCTGTGAGATTTATTGGTAACCCTTCAACGGGTAAAATGGGAACAGCTTTAGCTCAGGCAGCATTGCATCGGGGAGCAAATGTAACTTTGGTGCATAGTATTGTGGGAGAGTTACTATTATCGGGGGTGAAAATTATAGAAGTAGTGAGTGCTGCTCAGATGCAACAAGCAATGTTAGCTCATTTTACTGAGGCAGATATAGTTGTCATGACTGCTGCAGTGGCAGATGTAAAACCTACTGAATATAGTACTAAAAAGTTGCCCAAGCGATCGCTACCTAGTTCATTACCTTTAACACTAGTACCAGATATTGTCGCAGAGTTGGGAAAATTAAAGCAGCCTCACCAATATTTAATTGGTTTTGCAGCACAGGCTGGAGATATTGTGCCCCCTGCGTTAGAGAAATTACGGGTTAAAAATTTAGATGCTATTGTTGCTAACCCTATAGATCGCGAAGGTGCGGGTTTTGGCGGTAATACAAATCAGGGATTTTTTCTGGATGCGCAAGGTCATCAGTTAGATATTCCCTCTTGTAGTAAATTAGAGATGGCTCATCGTTTGTGGGAGTATATCACTGGCTTAATATTGCTATAGAAGAAAATTAATCGAAAATATGAGTCAAGCTAATAACAACAATAAAGATGCACTTGTAGAAAGTAAAAGAGTAGTATAAAATGATAGACTGTGGTACTCTCACACCAGAATCCCGTGTTATCGGTTAGAAGATCGTATTATTGAAATGAATCCTCAATGTGCTCCCCATGCTGCAACAACTCAACGGAGGATCTGATTAAAAAGACTTTCTCAGCAGACCCTACCTAGCCTTGAATACAGCACTGTTGCCATAGAAGACTATTCGATGCGCGACATAAAAGACTAATCATAAGCTTGCTAAGTCAATATCTAAACTTGTAATAGTTAAGAAAAAATTAAAAGAAAAGAATAAGTAGTAAATAGAGATTACATATTAAACACAATAAACTAAGTACATGAATTCATAAGTAAGCAAGCATAAAAATGCTGAGTTATAAAGCATATTCCGTACTTCTTAACATTAAATTAAATTGATAAGTTTTATTAATGTATTCCCCCGAGTTTTCTCCCTGAAAGCCTTATAGCTATGGGCATTAATTTTTACCATCTATTATAAAGAATTGTAACTGATTTTCTCATAAAAAATTAGTTATTAATAAACTTTATTGATATGGAGTTCTAAAATCAAGGTTTTTCGTAAAAGTATCAAAGATTGAAATATATAGTCATTCCGAATAAGAATGGGAAACTTTTTTAGCCGAAACCCTTTCACAGGAAGAAAACCTTGTCTCAATCTAAACCAGAATGACTATAAGTGCTGTAAAGCATTTCCTGTAATACCTCTAGTCTTTAAAGCAAATATTTTTTTAAAAGAACTTTGTACTCTCCAGCCAGGTAAGTATCTAGAAAAATTATCTTGAGCTTCACTCCGGAACAGAGGAATATCTATGGAAAAATTAAGCGATCGCCATCCTGATATTTGGGCCCAACGATTCTAGAGGGACTTTATTAGTTGATTTTGATTTTCTTTACAGAACAACCCACCGATGAAAACAGGCAGATAAAAAAATGTCATTAAAAGTTAATTCCCAGGAAATGGCTGTTCAGCTGAATCAACAAGCAGAATTATACTTAAACCAAAAAGAATTAGAGTTAGCCAAAACTACCTGTGAGCAGGCCTTAAAACATCAACCAGATTATGGCCCAGCTTGTAAAACTTTAGGTAATATTTTTTATACTCAAGGTCAACTTGAAACCGCCTGGTATTGGTATACAAAAGCTATAGAGTATCAGCCAAATTTTGCTGAAGCTTATGCTAATTTAGGAACATTATCTATTCAAAAAGAACAGTGGCCAGAAGCAATAAGCTATTATCAAAAAGCTATAGAACTCAAACCCGAATTGCCAGGAGCTTATCAAAAGTTAGCTAGAGCTTATGAAAAAATCGGCAACTACACTGAAGCTACAGAATGCCCTAGGCAAGCTGACTTTTTAGAACCTGCTAATCAAAAAATCAATCAACTAAATCAAGTCATCAAATCAACTTCAGACTACCAAACTTTAAGCAAAATTTGGCCATCTCAAGAGGA
>JAKQYG010000483.1 GCA_023356515.1 Trichodesmium sp. MAG_R04
TGCCATAACCTAACTTTTTGGTCTTGACTCCCACTAGCAAGAATTTTACCATCTGGACTAAAAGTGATTGCCCAAATTTTGTTTGTATGTGCTGCAAAGGAGTGGAGTTGTTTACCTGTATAGTAATGTAATGACATAACATACTAACGCAGATAAACCCAAAAAGTTTGGAAGTGGTGCTGTATCCAAAATAGTCTCTCCTTATGTTATGAATAAAATTTTGTTCGTTACTTTATCAGGACTTACATAAAGGCACTACTTGTAGTGCAAATATCTGAATTTATCATCAAAAACACGCTACACATCTACGATTATATATTTATTTTTAAATTTTAATTATATCAGGACTTACCCAAAGACAATAACTATATAGAGTCCTATTTTATTTGTGTCTAAAATTTTACCGCTTTTTGGTTAAGAATTTGGGGCAATGGTCAGTGGACAATACTTTCAGAGTTCATTTTTAGTTTTTGAATTGTTACAACCTATTTAGGATTACTATAGTGGTTTTATCTCGGGAATAATAAATTTTTACACTGTATAATATAGCAATACTGCTTAATTCCTGAAGCTCTTAAGCATTAGCGGGGCTTGAGGAAAAAAATTGCTATATTTGTTGATGCACCTTTCTATTAGTAATTGATTCAAACAATATGGCTTCTATAGCTCGCAAAAATTTATTAGAAGATATTCCTCGGTTTATAGTAGCCCAAGCAGGGATATTATTTGCAGTTAGCTTAATAACAATCCAAACAGGCATATTAAGTGGTTTTACTCGTTCCACAACCTTATTAATAGATAAATCGAATGCAGAAATTTGGATCGCTTCTGATAAGATGGTCAATTTTGAGCTGACAGATCCCCTACTTTATGGCCAATTCAACCAGGCAAAAACTATAGATGGTGTGCAGCAAGTAGAAGCTTTAATTTTAGGGTCGGTGAGATGGCGACCTCGAAATGGAGAAATGAGCTCATCAAAGGTAATTGGATTTAACCCAGATGGGCAACTATTCAATCCGGGTAATGTTATTAAGGGTAATGTCAAGGACTTAAAACAACCTTTTGCAGTAATGGCCGACCAAAGTAGATTATCCAGTATGCTCTCAAAAGGAGTAGGAACAACAGCGATCGCTGGTTCCTTACCCGCAAAATTAGTTGCAGTAACAAAAGGAACTCAATCAATTGTATCAAGTACCTTATTATTTACATCCCTAGAAAATGCAAATACCTATATTAGTGCAAGTATTAATGCTAAAGTTAACTGCAAAGTTTTAGGAGCAGGAAATTTTCAATGTACAAGAGTAGTGGAAAAAAAAGACCCTACTCAAAAGTTAAGGGAAATACCCGCACCCAAAAGGTTGGAAATAGCAGACCCGATAGCTTATATATTAGTTAAAGCTAAACCAGGAGAAGATTTACAACTATTAAAACAAAAAATAGAGGAGGTAATGACGGGTATTGCTGCTTATACTCAAAAAGAATTATCCGAGAAAACTAGATTTTTTTGGTTGGCACGAACAAAAATTGGTTTAGTTTTGGGAATGGGGGCAGTGGTAGGTGTAATTGTAGGGATAGTTGTGGTAGCTCAGATTTTGTATTCTTCTGTATCCGACCATATTAAAGAATTTGGTACTCTTAAGGCAATGGGGGCATCGGATCGAGAATTGTATGCAGTAATTGTGGAACAGGCAATCTGGATGGCAGTTTTGGGTTATATTCCTGGAATATTGGTATGTTTAGGATTGAGTACTTGGGTGGCAAGTAAGGGAATTATTATTCTAATTACACCTTGGTCTGCACTAGGGATATTGGGTGTAACTGTTGTGATGTGTGTAGGTTCAGCTTTCTTTGCAATTCAAAAAGTAACTCGCATTGATCCAGCGATCGTATTTAAAGCTTAGGAGCATTTGATTTTTCCTCAAAGAATATTTCTTTGGTCAGTTAAGGATAGAAATCTCAGTGAAGATTTATACCTTTACTGACAGCCGTTTTCATTTTGGTAGACCAAAGTGCAGAGTATAATGCCGTTTTGCTCTCCCATAATACCAATTCTCAAAAACCTTGCTATAGTTGAATTTTATATTTCTAAACACTATTTATTGAGGTAGTTTTATTTTCAACTAATCTCTGTGGTTTTCCTAGTTATTTTTACTACCTTCCAAGTGTAGCATGAATTTTAAGAAGCAGTATAATATCATTCCTCAAAAACTTTTCCACATTCTCCAATAGCAGGGGACCCATCTTACTCCCCTTCCACCACGGGGATGGTAGTGGGTAGGGGAGTCGTGGTAGAAACGTTCCATGGAATGTCCGTAAGCTATATGTAGCTTACCTGCATAAGTCCTTATAATTACAGAACTTACGGACGTGTCTAAAATTATACACTATTTGTAGATGTTAAGGCTGTCCCCCCCCTAATATATGTTATGTATGAGTTCTGTATAAAAAAAATATAAAATTTTTAATATTTGCTTGATATCAGTAGTATTGATATCCTCGAAAAATAACGAATAAAATTATTAAACATTTTTGATATCTAGCTAAAAAAACAGAATTAACCCTTATTCTGTCAGTGGCATAGCTATAGATTGCTAATTAGGGCCTAAAAACCAACTTTCCATAACCCTAGAGTTAGTATTTAGCAAATACCATTAAACTTGACAAAATAAGGAATAATAAACTATGGAGACAGCTATTGAATCAATCCAGGCTAGAGAAATTCTTGATTCTCGTGGTCGTCCTACCGTGGAAGCAGAAGTCCACTTAATAAATGGAATTGTAGGATTGGCCCAAGTTCCCAGTGGTGCATCAACAGGCAGCTTTGAAGCTCATGAACTTCGGGATGGAGACAAAGAACGCTACAGTGGCAAAGGAGTGCTCACAGCAGTCAAAAATGTAGAAGAACAAATTACCCCCAACCTAGTTAAAATCAATGCTCTCAACCAAACCTTAGTTGATAGCAAAATGATCGAAATAGACGGTTCCCCCAACAAAAGCAACTTAGGAGCAAATGCAATTCTAGCAGTCTCCCTAGCAACAGCCAAAGCAGCAGCTAACTCTGTTGGTATGCCATTATATCGCTATTTAGGTGGACCACAAGCTAGTCTGCTACCAGTACCTCTAATGAATGTTATTAACGGTGGTGCTCACGCTGCTAAT
>JAKQYG010000484.1 GCA_023356515.1 Trichodesmium sp. MAG_R04
TTGAATGCTAATTATATTGCTCACAGGTTGGAAAGTTATTATCCAGTTTTGTACAAGGGTAAGTATGGGTTTATTGCTCACGAGTGCATTTTGGATTTGCGTCCGTTGAAAAAGTCGGCTGGTATTGAGGTGGATGATATTGCCAAACGTTTGATGGATTATGGTTTTCACGCGCCGACTGTTTCTTGGCCTGTGGCGGGTACAATTATGGTGGAACCGACGGAGAGTGAGTCTAAGGAGGAGTTAGACCGTTTTTGTGATGCTATGATTTCTATTCGTCAGGAAATAGAGGAGATTGAAACTGGTAAGGCAGATAAAAAGGATAATTTGTTGAAAAATGCCCCTCACACTGCCGAAAGTTTGATGGTGGATGAGTGGAAGCATGGTTATTCTCGACAACGTGCTGCTTATCCTGCACCTTGGACGCGAGAGCACAAGTTTTGGCCTGCTGTAGGGCGGGTTGATAATGCTTTTGGCGATCGCAATTTTGTCTGTTCTTGTTTGCCGATAGAGGCTTATAGTTAATAGTTTGTTAGCATAAGCATCTTATCTGTTTCTGCGCAGAAACCAGGTTTATATTGGATATTATACCATAATACCATCTGTTTCTTATAGACCTGGTTTATCTAAATGTTGGCAGATGACCCGCGCTCTAGATGAATTCTTATAAAGGCAGTATAATGTTTGTCAAAGGTATAAAGTGAGGAAGAAACATCGAAATTTTTGAGGGCGAAAAGATATATTTTTTTTCTTGACCTCCATTCATCACCCATTTACAATAGTATTAAGCTAAGCCTCATAATCTTAATTTAATAATCTTTATTATTAAACTTTACTATTTTGCTTATAACAGATTTATTGACTTATTACAAATTTTATTCAATAAATTTGTCATTATCATCGGACTTTTGAGAATTGCTATTAGTTCTACCCGATTAAATTTTAATAGGAGGAAAAAATGGTTCTTTATCTTGATTCAGCAATGATAACAGAAGCCAAAATTGCGAGTAAATTTCGTTTCATATCTGGTGTGACGACTAATCCTACTTTACTTGCAAAAAGTGATTTGTCTCCAGAAGCTACATTAAAGAAACTTTCAGAAATTGTTTCTGGAGAATTATATTATCAACTTACTTCTACATCCTTTGATGACATGATAGTAGAAGGGAAAGCTGCATTGAAATTAATTGGTCATAAAATGGTTCTAAAAATTCCAGCAACTGCTATTGGTTTTCAAGCGTTACCTCATTTATCTGAAAATATTAATTGTTCAGTGACTGGAATATATCATCCAGCTCAAGCAGTAATAGCTGCAGAAACTGGTGCTAAATATGCAATTGTTTATGTCAACAGGACTACAAGATTATTGGGAGATGGTTTAAAGTTGGTGCGAGAAATGGCAAAGTTACTTCAAGGTAGCAATACAGAAATTTTAGCAGCTAGTATAAAATCTCCAGAAGAAGCTGTAGCAACTTTATTAGCAGGTGCTAATCATCTAACATTACCATTTTCAGTTTTCCAAGAAATGACTACCCATGAGTTATCAGAACAAACCTTTAAAGAGTTTAATGAAAAAGGTAAAGGAATTATGTATTAGTTGGTAAAAATACTAATTTGTATAATTGAATCATTTTTAGTCTAAAGGGGTGCAGCATATTTATTTATGACTTGAAATAACTAATTTTCTAGCTCTTCAATAAGAGATTCTAGAGAAGCGCGACCAGGATCAGTAGTATAATTAATAGCTTCTTCAAATCTAGCAAAAAACATAATTAGATATCTCCTGTCAATAATTAATAACTAAATTCGATTAGCTGAATGTTATACTACAAAAATGCTACATTAATATAAAAAAAAATTCGACCCGCTAAAGCGGGTCGAAAAAGAGAATATAAAAAAATAGGGTAAAGGGTAAAAGGGGAAAAGAAAAAAGGGTTAAAGAGTTCTCCCGCCATCGCAGACAAGGCGAAAACCAATAATGTAGTTGTGGACGTCGCGCCTATAATAGAAGTCGCGAATCGCAGAGCGGCAATAATAAGGATTGCTGGCCCAAGAACCGCCCCGCAGACAGGTATAACTTTCGGTAAAATTTTTTTTATTGCTATCAACCCAAGCACTTCCATCTTTGGGAGCTCCTGCATAGTTGTCATGCCATTCATCAGCACACCATTCCCAAAGGTTTCCATGCATATCATATAAACCAAAAGCATTTGGTGGAAATTGACCGACAGGAGTTGTTTGTTCTCTATATACTCCCTTAGGGCCTTTGCCGTAAGAGCCAGAGCACTTCTCATCATCTGTTCCACAATAATTAGCTAGGTCTGTAGTAATGGTCTTTCCAAAGTAAAAAGGTGTAGTTGTTCCTGCACGACAAGCGTATTCCCATTCTGCTTCACTAGGCAGTCTATACTTATTTCCTGTTAGTCTCGATAGTCTTTCACAAAATTCTACTGCTTCATACCAATTAACTGTCTCAACTGGTCTATGCCATCTATCTATATTCTGGTATGGTTCTTTAAAATAAGATGGTTCTGGGTTTAGGTCTAATTTTACTTTCAAATCTGTCCGAGAGGCGATCGCTTTCCACTGTCCTTGAGTAACCAGATATTTGCCCATAAAAAAGTGAGGTACAGTTACATCATGTTGAGGACGCTCATCATCATAGCTACCTTCTTCACTTTCAGGAGAACCCATAGTAAAATTACCTTTAGGAATATAAACAATTTGCAACTTAATTCCATTGCCTAAATCCTCTATTTTTTGTCTAGAACTTCCCGAATTACGATTAACAATACTGCCAGAATTATTAACCCTTAAAACTTCAAAAGTAAATAATTCCCCTTTCTCTAATTCCTCTGTAGAGACACTTTTTCTTATATTAGAAGGCTTAATATCATCTTTTCTGAGCATCACTTGCGGCATAATTAAGAGGACGATGAATATGTTCGTACTGATTTATTCCTATGGTAATTGCAAAATTTTTAGTCATCCTATTTTTGTTTTCTTTTAAATTTCAATTTAATAGCACTTTTCCCATCAGCTTAAACTCTATTTCCTAGAAGAATGATTATGACCGCCTGCAATGTTGTTGGAGTAAGCTTTGTAGATTTCGTTGTAGAAAGTATGATCCATAGGCACATCAGCAAAACCTTC
>JAKQYG010000485.1 GCA_023356515.1 Trichodesmium sp. MAG_R04
ATCAAAACTTAGGAGGCTCAAAGCATTTTAAATGTCCGCACTGCGGTCACTCAATGCCGAGAGATTGGAATGGCGCTTTGGGGATATTCCTCAAAGCATTGCGAGATACCGCCAATGTTATGGTTGTGCCGTCACGTTGCTATGAAGGGTTTTCCCAACTTTTAGCGGGAATTGCCGGGCTTGATGTCTTTGCTTATAACTGATAATTGAAATGAAACCCACCGAAAATATTGTGAATTTATATCAACCTTTTCTGGATTATGCTTTAAGTCAGCTTAGGCAGGAACTAGAACTACAACCTTACCCTATACCTTCTGGATTTGAGCATAAAGTTGCTATGACTGGTAAGGGCAAAAAAGAACAAGAAGTACAGACAAGCAGTTATGCCTACTGTAGCCCTAAACTCCGACAAATTAGAGCAGCCCATGTCCAAGGTGGCAGTGTCCTCCAAGTATTAAATTTTGTCATATTCCCTCATCTTAACTATGACTTACCCTTTTTTGGGGCAGACCTTGTTACCTTACCAGGAGGACATTTAATCGCTCTAGATATGCAGCCCTTATTTCGGGATGATCCCAAATATCAAAAAAAGTATACTCAGCCAATATGGGAGACATTCCAAGAACATCAGAAATATTTACCTTGGGGAGGTGATTTTCCAAAAGAAGCAATCCCATTCTTTTCTCCAGCTTTTCTCTGGACTCGTCCTCAGAAAACTGAGTTAGTTGAGGAAAGGGTGTTCAAGGCGTTCAAGGATTACCTACAAGCTTATTTGATTTTTGTAAAACAAGCAGAACACATTACCAATGAAGAAAAATTACTAGAAATTAAGGAATCCCAACTACGTTATCTCAGATATCGAGCCGAGAAAGACCCAGCTAGGGGAATGTTTACCAGATTTTATGGCCAGGACTGGACAGAAGAGTATATTCATGGCTTTCTGTTTGACTTAGAAAGGAAGTTGGCTTTGGACTCTCCTTAACACTTCTATATTAAAACAGTTTGTTAATAATTTGTAACAAAAAAAAACACAACAGCATTGTATAAAGAATATCTGAAGGGTTTAAAAGATAGGGTTAAATCAAGAAGAAAACTGATTGATGAGGTTAAAAGGCTTCTCATAAAAATAGTAAGATTTTCTCAGGATTCTTAAACAATCTTGATCTTAAATTTTCCAGGCATGGACACCTAGCCTGAAAAACTAAAAAAATACCCATAACATCAAAAAGCAACTAAAAAAAAGTTAATTAGGAGAATTAATCAATGTTTGATGCTTTCACAAAAGTAGTTTCCCAGGCAGATGCCAAGGGTGATTTTGTTTCTGCTAGTACACTGGACGCTCTGATTGCAACAGTTACAGATAGTAATAAGCGTTTAGATGCGGTTAACCGTATTACTAGCAATGCTTCTACTATCGTTGCTGATGCAGCTCGTTCTTTATTCGCAGAACAGCCTCAGTTGATTGCTCCTGGTGGAAATGCTTATACAAGCCGTCGTATGGCAGCTTGTTTGCGTGATATGGAAATTATTCTACGTTATGTAACTTATGCTATTTTCTCTGGTGATGCAAGTGTACTAGATGACCGTTGTCTCAATGGCCTTCGTGAAACATACCTGGCTTTAGGAACTCCTGGCACTTCAGTAGCAGCAGGCGTACAAAAAATGAAAGATGCAGCTATTGCTATTGCTAACGGTCCTAGTGGCATTACTTCTGGAGATTGCTCCTCTCTAATGGCTGAGATTTCTAGCTACTTCGACCGCGCTGCAACCGCAGTTGCCTAAAAAACCTGTAAAAAACTTTTTTGTAAGGATGCATCTTAGTATCTCTACAGCTTTATAAAATTGTGCCAAAAATTGTAATCAAAATCATAAGGAAAGTACCTCAAACATGAAAACTCCTCTAACTGAAGCAGTAAGTGCTGCTGATTCTCAAGGCCGCTTTTTAACTAACACAGAACTGTCTACTGCTTACGGTCGCTTTGGACGGGCTAGTGCTTGTTTAGAAGCTGCTAAAGCTCTTGGTAATAAAGCCCAAAGTTTGACTAATGGAGCTGCTCAAGCAGTGTATACTAAGTATCCTTACACTACTACAACTCAGGGACCTAGCTTTGCTTCAACCCCTGTAGGAAAAGAAAAGTGTTCCCGTGACATTGGTTACTATCTCCGAATGGTAACATATTGTCTAGTAGCAGGTGGTACAGGTCCTATGGATGAGTATCTTATTGCAGGAATTGACGAAATTAACAAAACTTTCGAGTTGTCTCCTAGCTGGTACATTGAAGCTCTCAAGTATATCAAAGCTAATCACGGAATAACTGGTCAACCTGCAACTGAAGCCAATACCTATATTGATTACGCTATTAATGCTCTTAGTTAGTAGTTAGTATAGTAACTAGGTTGTGAATGTGAAATTTATAGTCACTAAGGATCGTGAATTTAATAAAATCGGGCATAGCTGGTTTGCAGTTTAGCAATCATCAATAGTTTAATTAATATTTTCCGATCTTATTTTGTTTTCATTCCTAAATGAACTACCCTGAACTCATATTAAACTTAGCCCGGATAGGTGATAAGTACTACTTATAGTTAGTATTTGTTAATCTTTCCGGGCATGGTGGGTTATTTATAGAACTCAACTCTGATCTAAGAAATTTTGTCCGCTAGGTTTTAGGTTATTAGCTGAGGACTTTTTTATGATTTACACAGATTAAATTGCCTAAACCCCATATCATTTGAGTTATTTAAAAAAAATTCTAGATTTTTTTTAAATCTCATTTGGATCTTTCCAAAAATGCTGATTTTAGAATAGGAAGGCTGTTAAGTAAGTAGGCAAACAACATAAAAAAGTTGCCAATAAACAGAAAGATTTCATTTTAAAATAGCCAATAATTTATTATCAAAAGTTGATGTTATTGCTAATGATTGCTTAAATATTAAAGGGTTAACACTCAACCTGGTTTAGTAAGTCAATTAATGACGGGATCTGGGGGTCAATCCCTATCTATATATTTCTGTCAAAGCCGAAAATGCTGGAGCTAATTGCTAGTATTAATATCCCTGGCAATTTCTGGCAAGATTGGAGAAAATGACGGGAACTTTTGAAAATTTTAATAAAGTAGTTTATAGTGAGCCGACCGGAGGTAATGTTTTT
>JAKQYG010000486.1 GCA_023356515.1 Trichodesmium sp. MAG_R04
TTAGGTGTTAGGTTTTAGGTTTTAGGTGCATAGAAACAAGGACAGTTCATTTAGACTCTAGTTAATTTCATGTTCATGGAGATTATCACACAGAATAATCTCCTAAATTTAGTGAGGAACATCAATATAAAAATCAGTAATCCAACCTCGTTGTGCAAACAATGGAAGCAACGAAGTAACATCAACTTGGGGTTGAAGGTCAAGGAGTTTTTCACATATAATTTCAAATGGATAATTTCCTTGAAAAGCAGTTAATAATTCCCACTCTTGATAGTTAGGTAAATCAATTCGCATGTCATAATTTTGTCGCCACAAAAATATTTTTATCCCACCTTCATCTAAACTTACTATTTCATCACCTTGATAACCAGATTGATTAACTTCCCAAATTCGATGGATAGGATAGATAGACTCTAAAAGTGCACTATTTTTAGGTAAACAAAAAATCAACTCTCCCCATTTTTCTTCAGGAATTTTACCCAAAGCTTGTAAATTTAAGACCTTTGTATTTTCACCATAAAAGACCCGATGCCAATGCCACTCTAAACGGGCTACATCTGGCAAATATGGTAAATGTTTTACAGGTTCAAAATTAGCAAGAAAATCTGGAAACTCTTCCCCATAATCTCCTAAATCTGCTGAGGAACAAGGAAAGTAATTAATAAATTTTAATCCAGTTGAATTAAAAAAATTTTCACCTACTAACTGACAACAAACAGGATAAATTAAGGCTAATGTGTTACTTAAATTACCAACGATATTATTTCGGTAAATTGCCAAACTTTCCGCAGGTGTCAAATTATTTGGTGCTTTAATATGTTTGCTTAATTTTTCGATACTAATAGTATCTCTTTCCCAAACAGCCCGAAGAAATAAATTTTGTAGAGTATTCGCCTCCATTACCTTACTGTATGTAATAATTTTTCAGCTTTATTTGCTTCTGCTATTAATACCTCAAAACTGGGAATATCAGTATCCCATTCTATTAAAGTTGGTACTGAGCCAAATCTTACTAATGCTTCTTGGTACAATTCCCAGACTGGAGGATGTACAGGGTAACCATGGGTATCTAATAGATAATTTTCCTTTTGTTCATAACCTGCTAAATGAATTTCTTTGACTCTTGTTGGAGGAATACCATCCAGATAATTTAGAGGGTCAATTCCATTATTTACGGTATTCACATAAAGATTATTTACATCTAAAAGTAAGTAACAGTCTGCTTTTTTGACTAATCCTTGAATAAATTCCCATTCTGACATAGTGGAATCTGTGAAAGTTAAGTATGGGGAAGGATTTTCAATCAAAATTTGCCTTCCTAAAAATTCCTGTACTTGTAGGATCCGGGATGCCACAAAATCCATTACCTCTTCTGTATAGACAAGAGGAATTAAATCATTAAGATAATGACCATTAACAGATATCCAAGATAAATGGTCCGAAATTAAATCTGGTTCAACTTTTGCTGCTAATTTTTTTAAGCGAGTTAAATAATCTAAATTTAATGGGTCTGTTGACCCTAGAGACATTCCTACCCCATGTAAAGTGAGGGGATAATCTTGACGAATTTTTTCTAAATTAAATAGTGGCAAACCACCAGCACAAAAATAGTTATCTGATAAAACTTCAAACCAATTGACTTTTGGCTTTTGAGTAAAAATATATTGATAATGAAGGGAACGTAAGCCAATGCCTGTACCTTGAATTGAGGGTGACTTAATGCTAGTAAAAGTCCTTTTTGTTTGCCAATTATGACTAAGATTATGCTCTAACTTTTGAGATTGTAAGTTGATTGTCATAAGTTTTTTTATAAAAAATATGGCATTTTTTAGTTTTCAGTTGCTTTAACTGTAACAGACGCAAGGCTTACCACCACGTTTTTCAGACTCAATTGTAATTATGTCTCAGTAGTCTATTAACTGGCATGAGGGAAAAGGCATGAGGGAAAAATGTATACTTACCATCATATGGAAGACTTTTGCTGCCCGCAGACAGAAAAGACTTCTAGAGCTTATCTGATCAGAACACACATAGTACCGATATGATATAGTTTATATCTCTGATGATTTTGATGATTTCAGATATTTGTACTACAATTGGTACTTGTGTGTAATTTATGTTATGTGTTTTATTATATATTTTAGCTTATTTCTCAGATAATTTCTCCACCAACAATCTTTTTGCAAGTTCCTTCAGGAAGGTAAATCCACTCATTAGGATCTGAATCCACTTTAGACTTGCCTGAACAGGTATGGTCATTAGCACCGCAATCATTCATGCCAGCTTTTACAATACCAGCACACTTTTCCATACCTTCTTTTTGAGCAAGAACTTCTTGATTATTACCCAGAGTAGCAATACCAATACCTAATACGCCAGTCATAGCAGTAGCTAAGGCTAACTTTTTCTTAATATTTTTCATAATATTGTGTGTTCCAAATTAATTAACTCCAGTCTTTATAAAAACTATCAGGAACTAGGGGTTTAAAGTACTAAATTTTCGTTAAGAATTGCAAAGCTATGTTGGGTTATTAATTTTTCAAACAACAATCTACATAAATCAAATCAATCATACTTTATAGCAATGAGCATCTACGTATTTACAAGGCCCTGATCAAAGTGCATTCTAGAAAAGGTCATTCTGTATTTTACTGAATATTTTACTGAGAATTATATTGCACTATCTGCTGCCATTAAACTGATTTTTAAATTCTTTAAATTACTAGAGGAATTTGTTTTTCGTCTAATTTATTTCAATCACTATGTATGACACTACATCTTCATCTCCATTGCAGATTAAATCCAGGAGATTTTTTTTTAATTCCGGTCGTCGAGCTCTGGAATATATGTAAGCAATTTTCACAACTTTGGACTCGGAATATTCGACAATTTCACTATTTTCTTAGCCAGTCTAAGATACTACATTCTGACATGGGTAATGTAAGTTTATCCTTTACCTCATTTACCATAAATATGCTGTAACTAATTTTGCATAAGCACTTACTAATGATTTTTGTGGCACCGTCAAATCTCTATAACTTTTTATTTCCATTATTTTCTATATTTGCTGTTAACCTAAAACCTAATACCTAAACCCTAAAACTTAAAACCTAATACCTAATACCTAATACCTAAACCCTAAA
>JAKQYG010000487.1 GCA_023356515.1 Trichodesmium sp. MAG_R04
ACAGGGTGCTGACTTGCGAGGTACTTATATGCGTGGGGCAAATCTCCGCTATGAAAAACGAGCTTATGAAATAGCTAATCTTCGTGGAGTTAATATGCGGGGAGCTGATCTGCGTGGTATTGATTTGACTGGGGCTGATTTAACTAAAGCTGATTTGAGAGGAGCGAACCTAAGTGAAGTTTTGCTCAGAGGCGCTAAATTAACTAAAGCAAATTTAGCTCAAGTAATCTTAGATGGTGCATTCTTGACAGAAGCTGATTTAACTGGGGTTAATTTATCTGGGGCGAGTTTAATTAATGCTAAATTTGAAAGAGCTGGATTAATGGATACATATCTGAATGAGGCTAACTTAACTGACGCAATTATGGCAGATGCAAAATTGAGTAAAGCTCAGTTAGTAAAAGCTAATCTAACTCGAGTGAATTTAGTTAGAGCTGATTTAAGTAGAGTTAATTTAAGTGAGGCAAATCTCACTAAAGCTGACTTAACTGATGCCTACCTAGCAAAAACAAATTTCAGTAATTCTAACCTGAATAACTCTATTTTAACTAGGGTTGAATTAAGCACAGCTAATTTAAGCGGTGCTCAGATGGAGGGTGCTTCTATGCCTAATGGAGATATTCACAAGTAATATACATCTTCTAATAATAAAAATAGGCTTGCGTAGGCAAACCCAAAAACCTGGTTTTTCCTGGATGTTTATTTTTAGAAACAATGATTTATTCTAAAAACTGGGTTTCTTTGCGTAAGTCCTGAAGAAGAAAGTCCTTGACATATCAATTTTTTTTGTTATATATAATTTATCTAACATATCAAATTTTCTTGGAATAATAGCATGAAAGAAAATCTAAAAGTTATGATAAACAGTCTAAAGAAAAAGACTCTCACCATTGGGTTGACACGAATACTAGCTACTTGTGGTTATAGACAGGTAAAACAACTACAACCGATAGAACATGAAAAATGCTCAAGAAGTTGGGAATTCTATAGGTTACGTCGGCTTATGATATTTGCTTAAAAGTTAAAAAAACTAATTATTAAATTGTACAGGATAAAAAAATATCGCAATGGGTATAGGAATAAATGGATTTGGTCGTATGGGAAGGCTCGCACTCCGCGCAGCTTGGGAATGGCCGGAACTAGAGTTTGTTCACATTAATGAAATTAAAGGAGGTACGGCAGCTGCAGCACATTTACTCAAGTTTGATTCTGTACATGGTAGGTGGTCGCCGGAAGTGGAAGCTGCAGGGGAGCAAGTGATAATTGATGGTAAACCTCTCAGTTTTAGTGAGTATTCCCAACCAGGTGAAGTACCTTGGAAAAAATTTGGTGTTGATATTGTGTTGGAATGTTCTGGGAAGTTTAGAACTAAAAATACCTTGGATCCTTACTTTCAAAATGGTGTAAAAAAGGTGATTGTTGCAGCGCCAGTTAAAGAAGAAGCTTTAAATGTTGTTATGGGGGTAAACGATAATCTCTATGAACCTGAAAAACATCATTTACTTACGGCAGCTTCTTGTACCACGAATTGTTTAGCTCCAGTGGTTAAGGTGATTCACGAAGGATTAGGAATTAAACATGGAGTTATTACTACTATCCATGACAATACTAATACTCAGATTATTGTTGATGCACCTCATCAAGATTTGCGGCGTGCTAGAGCTACAAGTTTATCTCTGATTCCTACTACAACTGGATCGGCAACAGCGATCGGACTAATTTATCCAGAACTTAATGGTAAGTTGAATGGTTTAGCAGTAAGAGTTCCTCTATTGAATGCTTCTTTGACAGATTGTGTATTTGAGGTGGTTCGCCCTACAACAGTAGTTGAAATTAACAGCTTACTAAAAACTGCGTCTGAACAACTACCACTTAAAGGAATTTTGGGTTATGAAGAACGTCCTTTAGTTTCTATTGATTATAAAGATGATCCCCGTTCTTCTATTATTGATGCTCTCTCAACAATGGTAGTAGATGGAACTCAAGTGAAAATTTTGGCTTGGTATGACAATGAGTGGGGTTATGCTAACCGTATGGTAGAGTTGGCTCGAAAAGTTGTTTTAAGTTTGAAATAGATATCTCTAAAAAATAGGGAATAGCATTGAAGGTTTAATTTGAGAAAATTGGTATTAATTTAAGTTATGATTTCTAATGCAAGTATTGGTTTCAAAAATTATGCTCTAGTTACTCTTGCCTACTGGGGTTTCACCATTACTGATGGTGCTTTACGAATGTTGGTGCTGCTTTACTTCTACAAAATTGGTTATTCTCCTCTAGAAATAGCTTTTTTGTTCTTATTCTATGAAGTTTTTGGCATCTTCACTAATTTTTTTGGTGGTTGGATCGGTTCACAATTTGGATTAAGGGTAACTCTGTACAGTGGTATTGGGTTACAGGTTTTTGCTTTAATTATGCTTTCATGGACAAACCCAAGTTGGACTCAGTGGTTGGCTGTATTCTATGTGATGGTAGCACAAGCATTTTCTGGAATTGCTAAAGATTTAACTAAAATGAGCTCTAAAAGTGCTATTAAGTTAGTTGTGCCTGAAGATGCTCAATCATCTCTATTTAGTTGGGTGGCAGTGTTAACTGGTTCCAAGAATGCTCTTAAAGGAGTTGGTTTTTTTGTAGGTAGTGCGTTGCTAACATTGTTTGGATTTGTCAATGCTCTGTGGATAATGGCGGGAGGATTGTTTTTAATTTTGTTCACTAGTATTATGTTGCCAGAAGACATGGGCAAAATTAAGCAGAAGGTTAACTTTAAAGAACTTTTTTCTAAAAGTCAGGAAATTAATATTCTTTCTGCTGCCCGCTTCTTTTTATTTGGTTCACGAGATGTCTGGTTTGTGGTAGGATTACCTGTTTTCCTCCAAAGTGCTTTGGGTTGGTCGTTTTACCAAGTTGGTGGATTTATGGCTTTTTGGGTGATTGGTTATGGTATTATTCAATCTTTAGCACCGACTCTTATACAGAAATTTGGTTCTGGTGAGCCTCCACAATCAAAAACTATCCAATTTTGGACATTTACATTGACTGCTATTCCCTGCGCGATCGCTCTGGCACTACAATTAGGCCTACCTGCTAATTTGGTAATTGTTGGTGGTTTAATGTTGTTTGGTATAGTATTTGCTTTTAATTCTGC